>DATBSM010000248.1:0-2559 GCA_036559785.1 Gemmatimonadales bacterium | reverse complement strand
GCTGTCTCAGCCGGTACGTCCAGGGCGCGGGCGTCGCCCACTCGGCAGGAGAGAATCGGCCGCGCGGCGGCGGCGCTGCGCCGGCGCGCTTCGGCCACCAGTCGCGGCACCGGATCGAGCAGATGCACCGAGTACCCCGCCTCGGCGAGCCACAGGGCATAGGCTCCCGCAGCGCCACCAATGTCTACCACGACCGCCGGTGGTGGCGGCGCGAAGCGTTGGATCAGCTCCCGGGTACGCGCCTCCTCTAACTGAAACGGCCCTTGCTGGAGGCGGGCTTCTTCGGATGTTTGATTGTAGAAGTCGGTGATGGCCGGATCCATCAGCGAGCTGAGCAATACGCCATCGGCGGGCTTCATTCCAGGATCTTCCAGAAGGAATCCTTGCGCGTGATCTTGCCATCGGCAAACTCCAGCAGGTCAACCCCGCGCACTTCGAGACTCTTCCCCGAAGCCGACGTGCCCGTGAGCGTCCATTCCGAGACCCCGAAATCACCGCCAACCCAGTGACGGTCCTGTCCGTAATGCACATTCGGAATTCCCTCGAAGCGCTTTGCGAGGGCTGCCCGGACATTCTTCTTCCCGATGTACCGATCGCCTCGAGGGCCGGCGCCACGCGGCATGTAGAACACGCAATCGTCTGCGAAGTAGTCCATGATGGAGTCCAGATCGTGACGATTGAATGCGTCGAGGAATCCCTTCAGCAGTTCTACGGTCGCGCGCTGGGACATTGCAAGGCCTCGAGTCATCCCCGCCGTTTGAAGAACTGGACTGCCCGCTCGTGCTTCTCCGCCGCCGCACGGCTGGTGAACGTGCCCAGGTTGCGGCGTTTGCCTGTCTTCGGATCTTTCTTCCGTGAGTACAGCCGATAGCGACCATCGGCGAGCTTACGAATCATAGAGGCTCTCCCGCCTTCCATCCGCCGTTGTTCAGCCCATTCAGAAGCTCGAGCACAAGGCGCCGGTCCTGGTGCACGGCCAGCACCAGCAGATCGCCCGGCCGCGCCCATTCCAGCGACTTCCGCACCCCGGTGATGTCGGGTCCGGCCCGGGTGACGGCCTGCTCGGGGAGGCCCAGCCGGGAGAACTCGTCGGCGAGCAGGGCAGGGACCTCACCCACCGCGCGACCCCGGAGGAACTCATCCATGTCCTTCACCACCACGTGGTCCGGCCTGAGCGACCAGACGGCCCTCGCCAGCTCGCGAATCGCCTCGTCACTCCGGTCACCCGCCTGGCCAACCATGACCAGGCGCCGCTTGGCGGGGAGCTTCTGGGCCAGCCCGACCAGCGCCGACATGCCATGAGGATTGTGGGCATAGTCGAGCAGAATCTGAATCCCGCCGACCTCCAGGAGAGTGGCACGCCCGGCATTGTCTGCCGGATCGTGGCCGAACTTCCGGAGCGCTCCCGCCATGACCTCCGGCTCGAGGCCCAGCGCGACGCCCACACCCACAGCGGCGAGCGCATTGGCCACGTTGTGCTGCGCCGTCCCCCGGAAAGTGATCGGAACGTCGGCCACGGCGGCAATCGCCTCACGCCGCTTCCCCTGGACCAGCAGGATCTGCCCGTCTTCGGCGACAACGGCAGTGCCGCCGGCTTGAGCATGCGCTGCAATCAGGGGAGACCTGGGCTCGAGTGAGAACCAGGTGATCGCTGCCTGCACCGCGGGGCTTCGTTCCACCAGCATCGGGTCGTCCGCGTTGAGCACCAGAGTCCCGCGGTTCCCCAGCGCCTTGGCCACCAGCAGCTTCGTATCCGCCAGCTCGGCCAGGCTCTCGATGCCGAACTCTCCCAGATGATCCTCGGCGATGTTGGTGATCACGGCCGCGTCCGCCCGCTCGACCGCGAGCCCACGCCTGAGCAGCCCACCGCGGGCCGTCTCCAGCACGGCTATCTCTACCTCCGGCCGGCGGAGAACCATCCGGGCGCCGCTCGGCCCGGAGAAATCACCCTCCTCGATCACCGCTGTCCCGACAATCACTCCGTCGGTGGACGTATAGCCGGGCACTTGCCCCGACGCCCGGATCATGGCCGCCAACAGCCGCACTACGGTCGTCTTCCCGTTGGAGCCGGTGACCAGTGCGATGGGCACGTCGTACACCCGCGACCAATCCACCGCCCCCGGGTCCGGCAGCGAGGACTCCGGCCAGACCAGCACTCCCGCGCCTGATCCCGCCGAGACCTGTTCTTCTCCACTCAGGAAAGTCACACCGCGAGTCCTGCCCGCGGTCCGGAGTGCCACAAGCGCCGGATTGCTCTCCGCTGCAATCGCTCCCTGTAGAGACACCAGGCCGGCGGCGTAGTCGAGAGGAGGCCCCTCTCCCAGCTCTGCCGCCGCCGCCTCCCAGGCGAGCTCGTTCAGCTCGGTGGCGGCATAGAGCCCATCCACCGGCGCGGTCAGCGCTAGGCTCACTCCTCCGGGGAATCGTCGGGTGGATAGCTGCTCATCGGCCCAGCCCGCGTCGCGCAGCAGGCGGCGCGCAGCACTCTCCCAGGCGGCGATGGCTCGATCGGGATCCTGTCCGCCGAGCCGAAGCTCGAGGACCGCGCCGGGGCGGTCG
>DATBSM010000247.1:0-3052 GCA_036559785.1 Gemmatimonadales bacterium | reverse complement strand
GGCCGATAGGGGGGTCAACGACGTGACGTCACCTGGTTCAGCCGGTCTTGCACCAATGACACCGGTTTTCCTGGTCGATCTCTTGCCCGGCCTGCACACCGAGTTGATGACCCTGCTTCGCGGTCTCGAACCCGGCGACTGGGACCGGCCCACCATGTGCGCCGCCTGGTCGGTGAAAGACATCGTGGCCCACCTTCTCGACACCCAGCTGCGGCGACTCTCGTTCGGGAGGGACGGCCTGACTGTCGCCCCGGACCCACCAATCTCGAGCTATGGCCGCCTGGTGGGCTACCTGAATCGCCTCAATGCCGAGTGGACGGCGGCTACCCAGCGGCTCAGTCCCCGGGTCCTGATCGAGCTGCTCGACTTCACCAGCGGACCGGTTCATGCTTTCTTTCGGTCACTCGATCCCCATGCCCCGGCGGGCTTTGGTGTTGCCTGGGCCGGAGAAGAGACCTCGGCGAACTGGTTCGACATCGGGCGCGAGTATACCGAACGCTGGCTGCACCAGCAGCAGATACGCGAGGCCGTCGGTGCCAAGGGGCTCACCGAGCGGAGTTGGCTCCATCCCACCCTCGACATCTTCGTGCGGGCGTTGCCCTTCACCTACCAGGGGGTGGATGCCCCGATCGGCCGGAGCATCCGGATCGCGATCGAAGGTGAAGCGGGCGGTGTCTGGACACTGGTCCGGAAAGCAGAGGGGTGGAGGATTTTCAGCGGTTGGCAGGCCAGGCCGGCCGCCACCGTCAGCCTGGACCAGGGGGTGGCCTGGCGCCTCTTCTCGAAGGGGCTCGACCGGGAATCCGCTCGCCGCAGCGTCCGGATCGAGGGCGACCCTCGTCTCGGCGAACCGGTCCTGGGGACGCTCGCCGTTATGGCCTGACCGGAGCACCCGTTGTGGATCACATCTTGCACGGTCAGGGGTTCAGCGTAGCTGCGGTTGCTGAGGGGAGGGGCTTCCTTTCACTCTGACAACGTGAATTTCACCCAGTAAAGTGCCCGACCGGCGCCACTCTCAAGCGCCCGGTGAAACGCAATCGTCGCGGATATCTGCAAGGCCACCCGAAGCACATTTACCGGCCCCAGGCGCCACCAGAAGAAGGGACACCAGCACTGTGACTGCGATCGGCACCAATCCGGCGGCCATGGCCGAAGCATTCTTCACCAACGCCTTAGCCCGCCGCGGGCAGCTGGCCAAGAGGAAGACGTGGCGTCCCGCCAGTGAGCTCGCCGTAGACCTGGGCACCGCCAACACGCTGATCTTCGTGAAGGGTGAGGGCGTCGTCCTCAATGAGCCTTCCGTGGCTGCCGTCGATCAGAATGGGAACATCCTGGGCATCGGGCTCGAGGCCAAGCGGATGCTGGGGCGCACGCCCGAGGGCATCATCGCGATCCGCCCCATGAAGGATGGCGTCATCGCCGACTTCCATATTGCCGAGAAGATGCTGCGGCACTTCCTGCGCCTGGTCATCGATCGAACGTTCCTCCGGGTCAAGCCTACCGTCATCGTCTGCGTGCCTTCCGGGATCACCGAAGTGGAGCGGCGCGCCGTCCGCGACTCGGCCCAGTCCGCCGGCGTCAAGAAGCTCTACATGGTCGCCGAGCCGATGGCCGCGGCGATTGGAGTCGGCCTGCCGGTGGACACGCCGGTTGGCAGCATGGTGATCGACATCGGGGGCGGCACTACCAACATCGCGGTCATTGCTCTTTCCGGCATCGTGTGCGACGCTTCCATCCGCACTGGCGGAGACGAGCTGGACCAGGCGATCGTCCAGTTCATGCGCAAGACCTACAGCCTCCTCATTGGCGAGCCCACGGCCGAACGCATCAAGATCGGTCTCGGCTCGGCGACCATGCTGGAGCGCGAGGGAGAGATGGACGTCAAGGGACGCGACCTCGTCTCCGGACTGCCCAAGACCATTCGGATCGATTCGGCCGGCGTCCGCGACGCAATTCAGGAACCGGTGTCGCATATCATCAACGCCGTGCGCCGCGCCCTGGAGATGACCCCACCCGAGCTGGCCAGCGACGTGCTGGAGCACGGCATCATGCTCACCGGTGGTGGCTCCCTGATCCGCGGACTCGACCAGCGTCTGATGGATGAGACCGGCCTCCCGGTGCGCGTGGATGAGGATCCGCTGACCTCGGTAGTTCGGGGTACGGGCCGCATTCTCGACGATTTCAGCCGCTACGGTACGGTTCTTACGACCTGAGCTTTCCCGGGCGCTCTGCGTCACGGGAACACCCGACCCATGCACCGGCATCCTCACCTACGGGCGAGGGTGTCGGTGTGTGGTTTTTTGGGGAGGAACAGTCGGTTGACCCTGCACCGTGTACCCTAGACTTTAGACCTGCATGCTTAGACCCTGGGCTCCCAAGCCACGAGGCCAGATGCGACTGACAGTGGAGCCCCATTGACCCCTCCCACGATGAGAGACGTCGCGCCCTGGGTCGAGCGCCTGGCTCGCGTTGGGTATCTCGCGAAGGCCATGCTGTACATCACGATCGGACTGGTCGCCGCTCGAGCCGCATTCGGGCCGGGGAGAACGACGGACACCCACGGCGCACTCCGGCTGGTACACGGCATGACGTTCGGACGCGTAATACTGGTCGTCATGGCCGGTGGACTCGTGGGCTATGCGGTGTGGCGCGTGGTGGAAGCCATTGTGGACCCCGACGGCCGGGGGTTCGACGCGAAGGGAGTAGCCCTGCGGGCGGGCTCGGCCGCACGGGGACTCTTGCACGGCGCGCTGGCGGTCACTGCACTCCGGCTCGCCTACGGCGACCGGGCGGCAACCGGCCAGGATCAGGCCAGGGAATGGACCTCGGTGGCCTTCCATCTGCCGGGCGGGGCTTTGTTGGTGTGGATCGCCGCTGGCACCGTGACTGGCTACGGCGTGTACCAGCTCTACCGCTCCTACGCGCCGAAGCTCGGCCGTCAGCTCGATCTGAGTCAGCTGCGGGAGCCGGCACGCGGTTGGGTGGTGGGCGTGAGTCGCTTCGGCATCGCTGCACGGGGAGTGGTGTTTTGTCTCATTGGATTCTTTCTGGC
>DATBSM010000246.1:0-6211 GCA_036559785.1 Gemmatimonadales bacterium | reverse complement strand
TCCTGCCGGCCGCCTGTCTGCTCTGCCGCGAGCCGATCTCCGAGCGGGAAAACGACGCCCTCATCTGCCACCTGTGCCGGCTCCGTTGGCGGCCGGTTCCGCACCCGGTGTGCGACCGCTGCGGACAGCCGTCGTTTCGGGGACTCGAGTGCCGGCTCTGCGGCGGTTGGCCCAACGGCCTGAGTCGGGTCCGCAGCGCGGTCTGGCTGGAGGGTTCTGCCCGTGACGCCGTCCACCAGCTGAAATACGAGGGGTGGAGTCGCGCCGCCGAGTCCATGGCCGACGCGATGCGAGAATTGGAGCCATTGACGGCCCAGGTATCCTTGATACCGATTCCACTCGGCGGCCGCCGTCAGCGGCAGCGAGGCTACAATCAGAGCGAGCGGATTGCCGCGGCCCTCGGCGCTCGAGTCGGCGTCGAGGTGCATGCGGAGCGGCTCCGGCGGATCAGAGAGACCCCGACCCAGACGGCGCTCACGCCCGAGGCGCGGCACGCCAACGTGGCCGGGGCGTTTCGGGCGCAAGCGGTGCAGGGACTCGATGTGGTGCTGGTGGACGACGTCTTCACCACCGGCGCCACGCTTGCGGCGGCAGCGGCGGCGCTCTCGGCGGCCGGCGCCAGACGGGTGGAGGCGGTCACGTTCGCGCGCGCGGTAGTGGATTTGTAGCGCACAGCCCTTAGCCCTCTACGGGAGACCGAATGGCAATCCGAGTAGGCATCAATGGCTTCGGCCGCATCGGCCGCAATGTGGTGCGGGCCGCCAAGGCGATGAGCGTCTCCGACCTCGAGTTCGTGGCGGTCAATGATCTCACCGACACCAAGACTCTCGCGCACCTGCTGAAGTACGACTCCGTGCACGGGCGCTACCAGGGCGACGTGGCGCCCAAGGCGGACTCGATCTCAGTGGACGGCCACACGATCAAGGTGCTGTCGGAAAAGGACCCGGCCAAGCTGCCGTGGAAAGATCTCGGCGTGGAGCTGGTGCTGGAGTCCACCGGCCGGTTTACTGACCGCGACCAAGCTGCGCTGCACCTGAAGGGCGGGGCCAAACGGGTCATCATCTCGGCCCCGGCCAAGCAGGAGGACGTCACCATTGTCTATGGGGTCAACCACGACGCCTACGACCCTGCCAAACATCAGATCATCTCCAACGCCAGCTGCACCACCAACTGCCTGGTGCCGGTGGTGAAGGTGATCCTGGACCGCTTCGGGTTTGTCAGCGGCTTCATGACGACGGTGCACTCCTATACCAACGACCAGAACATTCTCGACCTGCCCCACAAGGACCTTCGCCGGGCGCGAGCCGCCGCTCTCTCCATCATCCCCACCACCACCGGCGCGGCCAAGGCCACGTCGCTCGTGCTGCCCGAGGTCAAGGGCAAGATCGACGGGGTATCTCTCCGCGTGCCTACGCCCGACGTGTCGGTGGTGGCGCTGACCTGCGTGGTCCAGAAGGCAACCACGGCTGAGGAAGTCAACAACGCTTTTCGCGAAGCGGCGAAGGCGGGGCCGCTCAAGAGCGTGCTCGCCGTGAGCGACGAGCCGCTGGTCTCAGTGGACTATATCGGCGACCTCCATTCCAGCACCGTCGATTCGCTCTCGACGACCGTGGTGGCGGGCACCCTCGTCAATGTCACGTCGTGGTACGATAACGAGATGGGCTACTCCGCCCGTTGCGTAGACCTGCTGCGCTACGTCGGGTCGCGGCGGTGAAGCGTACCCTGGAATCGCTGGACAAAGGATCGCTCGAAGGACGGCGCGCGCTGGTGCGGGTTGACTTCAACAGTCCCATCAAGGACGGGGTGGTCACCGACGACACCCGCATCCGTGCCGCATTGCCCACTATCAAGTACCTCCGGGACCGGGGTGCCCGCGTGGTGCTGCTGTCTCACCTGGGGCGCCCGAAGCAGGGGCCTGACCCCAGGTACTCCATGCAGCCGGTGGTGCGCGCCCTGGAGAAGCTGCTCGGCGCGCCGGTCACGTTTCTCCCCGACCCAACAGCCCCTGAGGCGGTCACGGTCACCAAGCGACTCCCTCGCGGCGGCGTGGCGGTCGCGGAAAACACTCGCTTTTACCCCGGCGAGGAGGAGAATGATCTGACGCTGGCCGAGCGGTTCGCGGCCCTGGGTGACTTCTACGTGAACGACGCCTTCGGATCCGCGCATCGGGCTCACGCGAGCACGGAAGCCATCGCGCGGGTGTTGAAGCCGGCTGTCTCCGGCCTCCTCATGGAGCGCGAGCTTCGCTACCTCGGCGAGGCGTTGCACCAACCCAAGCGGCCTTTCGTGGCGGTGCTCGGCGGGGCCAAGATTAGCGGCAAGATCGACCTGATCGAGGCGTTGCTGCCCAAGGTGGACGAGATCCTGCTGGGCGGAGCCATGGCCTGCACCTTCTTCGAGGCCATGGGCCTCGAGACCGGCAACTCGCTGGTGGAGCACGAGCGGCTGGATCTCGCGCGTGACCTGATGCAGAAGGCGGGCAAGAAGCTGGTGCTCCCGGAGGGGTCCATCATTGCGCGGGAACTGAAATCTGATGCCGAGACCCGGACGGTCAAGCGCGACGCCATCCCGAAGGATTGGGCAGTGTACGACATCGATCCGGCCACGGAGAAGAGCTTCGCTTCGATCATCGAGCGGGCGGGCACGGTGATATGGAACGGTCCGATGGGGGTGTTCGAGACGCCGCCTTTCAATCATGGCACCCTCGCCATCGCGAAGGCCATGGCCACCGCCACGGCTCGCGGCGCGGTCACCGTGATCGGCGGAGGCGACTCGGCGGCTGCGGTGGCTCAGGCAGGGCTGAGCGACAAGATTACCCACGTGTCCACCGGCGGTGGCGCGTCGCTGGAGTTTCTCGAAGGCAAGGAGCTGCCGGGTGTAACCGCGCTGGACGAGGGATGATCCATGGCTGAGAGATCCCTGATTTTCGCAGCCAACTGGAAAATGAATCACGGCCCTTCGGAAGCGGCTGCATTCGCCCGAAAATTCCTGCCGCTCACTGAGCCCGTCGAAGGCCGGAACCTCTGGTTCTTTCCACCAGCGGTCTCCATCGGTGCACTCTCCGAATCCATGCAGTCCCGACCCGACGTCACCATCGGGGCTCAGAACGTTCATTGGGAGCCCAAGGGCCCCTTCACCGGTGGGATTTCGATTCCCATGGTCAAGGAAGTTGGTGCCCGGCTCACGTTGGTGGGACACTCGGAACGACGGCATATGTTCGGCGAGACCGATGACCAGGTGGCCAAGAAAGCCAGGGCGGCGCTCCACTCCGGGATCACCCCGCTGGTGTGCGTGGGCGAGACGCTGGCCGAGCGGGACGGCGGGCGCACCGAACAGGTAATCGTGCGCCAGCTCGGCACCGTACTCCAGGCCCTCAGCGCGAATGACTGGTCCCGCGTCGTGCTCGCCTACGAGCCCGTGTGGGCAATCGGCACCGGCAAGAATGCCTCGCCTGATGATGCCGCCCAGATTCATGAGCTGATCCGCATGGAGTTGGCGCGCCACAGCGTAGGCGTCAGGGTGCCAGTGCTGTACGGAGGCAGCGTGAGCAAGGACAACGTGGCTGCCCTGCTCACTCGGCCACAAATCGACGGCGTACTGGTCGGCGGAGCGAGTCTTCAGGCGGAGGGATGGGCCGAGCTGGTAGGGATTGGATCCCAGGCCAAGGTTCGACCGTCCGGCTGGCACGATGTGGTCGAGGGTTAACAACCGACGTCCCTCATGCCCGAGCTCCCCGACATTACCCTCTACCTCGAACAGCTGGCTCCGCGGGTGCTGAACCAGAACCTGGAGCGCATCGTCGTTCGCAATCCGTTTGTCCTCCGCTCGTTCGATCCCCCGATCAGTGAGGCAGCAGGGAAGCGGGTGCTCGGTCTCCGCCGAATGGGTAAGCGCATCGTCTTTGCGCTTGAGGGAGAGCTGTTTCTGGTCATCCACCTCATGATTGCCGGCCGGCTTAAGTGGTATCCGCTGGGCAGGAAGGCTGGCGGCAAGCTCGTGCTGGCCGTGCTCGAGTTCCCGGAGGGCCTCCTTTTTCTCACCGAAGCCGGCACCAAGCGGCGGGCGTCAGTCCACCTTGTTTCGGGCGAGATGGCGCTGCGGCCATTCGAGCGCGGCGGGCTCGAGGTGCTGGAGTCGGATCTCGCGAGCTTTGCTCAGCGCCTAAGGTCGGAGAACCACACCCTCAAGCGCGCGCTAACCGATCCTCGACTGTTCAGCGGCATCGGCAACGCCTACTCCGATGAGATCCTGCACCGCGCACGGCTTTCGCCGCTGGCGCTCAGCCGGAAGCTGAGCGACGCAGATGTCGACCGGCTGTACCAGGCTACCCGCGCTACCCTGGAGGAGTGGATCGTGCGCCTCCGGGACGAGGCTGGGGAGGACTTTCCCGAGAAGGTGACCGCGTTCCGCCCGGGAATGGCGGTCCACGGCCGGTACCAGCTGCCCTGTCCGGACTGCGGCACGCCGGTGCAGCGCATCCGCTATGCCGACAACGAGACCAATTACTGCGCCCGCTGCCAGACCGGAGGCCGCCTCCTGGCGGATCGCGCCATGTCCCGACTGCTCAAGGAGGATTGGCCGAGGTCGATTGATGAGGTTGAGTGAAGGAGTCGAGGGTCTAGACCCTCGACCCTTGACCCACTAAACTTCCGCGACTCTTGGAGACCACCATGTTCGCTTTTCTGCTCACGTTACTCATAATCGACGCCTTGCTGCTTTCCGTGGTTGTGCTGCTCCAGGCTGGCCAGGGCGGAGGGCTCGCCTCCATGGGTGGTGGCGGCGGCACCGACACCGTGCTTGGCGGCCGCCAGGCGGTCACCATTCTGACCAAGCTCAGCTGGTGGTGCGGCGGGATCTTCCTGCTGCTCTCGCTGGTGCTCTCGCTCGTTCCCCGGGGCGCCGGTTCGAGCGCGCTTCAGGAACGGCTCCGTGCCGCCACGCCGGCCGCACCGCAGCAGGCGCCGCTTCCGCTGGGCGCACCTACCCAGCCGCCGGCACAGGCACCAGCCGCTCGGACGCCGGCCCCTGCCGGTCAAACCCCGGCGCCTGCGACCCAAACTCCCGCCCCTCAGCCGAAAAAGTGAATCGGGCGTTCGTGCTGCTCGAGGACGGCAACTGGTTTGCCGGAACCAGCGCACGGCCCATCGATCCGGCATTCGGCGAAGTGGTTTTCACCACCAACCTGACCGGCTATCAGGAGACGTTCACCGATCCGAGCTACCTGGGTCAGATCGTCGTCATGACCGCGCCGATGATCGGGAACTACGGAGTAAATCCGGAAGATTCCGAGTCCGATCATCCCCAAGTGACTGGGGTAGTCGTGCGGGAGCTCACGCGTCACCCCTCCAACTGGCGCTCCACTCAGAGTCTGGATGAGTGGCTGGCGGAGGCCGGGGTTCCTGTCCTGCAAGGGATCGATACCCGGCGCCTCACCCGGCACCTCAGAGAGCGCGGCGCGATGCGGGGCGTGATTGCGCAGGGAAGGGAGCCGACCAAGGAGCTCACAGCGGAGCTGCTGGCGTCACCCTCGATGGAAGGGCTGGACCTGGCGTCGCGGGCTACCGTCGGGCAGCGCCACAGTGAAGGTGACGGGTCCCATGTGGTGGCCTACGACTTCGGCATGAAGCGCAATATCGTCCGGATGCTGGTCCAGGCGGGCTGCCGGGTGACGGTGGTACCCTCGACCACATCCGTGGCGGCAGTGCGCGAGCTAAGCCCGGACGGCCTCTTTCTTTCCAATGGTCCCGGGGATCCCGCCGCAGTCGGCTACGCGCTCGACTCCATTCGCCAGCTCTCGGGGGCTGGCCTCCCGACATTCGGCATCTGCCTCGGCCACCAACTGGTGGGACTGGCGTACGGCGGTGCCACGGCCAAGCTGCCCTATGGCCATCGAGGTGGAAACCATCCGGTCCAGGACGTGCGAACGGATCAGGTGCTCATTACCACCCAAAACCATGGTTTCGCGGTGGTTGGCAATGCAGGCGGCGTCCCCGGAGCGCCGGCCCTCGAGGTGACGCACCTCAATCTGAACGATGGGACAATCGAGGGGATTCGCCATCGCGAGCTCCCACTCTTCGCAGTGCAGTACCATCCCGAGGCCGCTCCGGGGCCCCACGATGCGCTTCCCCACTTCGCCGAATTCATGGCCTCGGTCGGAGCGGGAAGAGCCTCAAAGCCCCAAGCCCTTGACAGACAAGGGTTAAGCTCATAG
>DATBSM010000245.1:0-9402 GCA_036559785.1 Gemmatimonadales bacterium | reverse complement strand
CAGGGTCGCCCACGTGACCGAGACCCACATTCATGCCGACTTCGTCTCCGGTGCCCGCGAACTGGCCCATCGGGCCGGGGCTCGCCTGTACCTATCGGAGGCTGGTGGGGAGAACTGGCAGTACGGCTACGCCGGCGAGGCCGACGCAACCTTGCTGGGCGAAGCCTCCCGCATCAAAGTTGGGACGGTGGAGCTTGAGGTGCTTCATGTTCCCGGTCACACGCCCGAGCACCTGACGCTGCTGGTCACTGACAGCGCTACCGCTTCCGAGCCCATGGGCGCCTTCACGGGAGACTTCATTTTCGTGGGAGACGTCGGACGTCCCGACCTGCTCGAGCGCGCCGCTGGGGTGCGGGGAACCATGCAGGAAAGCGCGCGTCAGTTGTTTCGATCGCTCCAGCGGTTCCGGACCCAGCCCGATTACCTGCAGATCTGGCCCGGTCATGGCGCAGGGTCCGCGTGCGGCAAGTCGCTCGGGGCGGTGCCGCAGACGACGCTGGGATACGAAAAGCGGTTCAACTGGGCCTTTGGCATAACCGACGAATCGGAGTTCGTGGGCGCTGTGCTGGCGGGCCAACCCGAGCCACCACGCTACTTCGCCGAAATGAAGCGGATCAACCAGGCCGGCCCCCGGCTGCTCGGCGGGATCCGCCGTCCAGCCCGGCTTCCGGTAGCAGCGCTGACCAGCGTGCTGGAGCAGGGTGCAATGGTCGTGGACACTCGGCAGGCGTCGGATTTCACCCTCGGCGCCGTTCCCGGAACGATCAACATCCCGGTAAACCGGGCCTTCACCACCTGGGCCGGCTCGCTCCTCGCCTATGACCGTGACTATTACCTCATCATCGATGATCGCCGGGGTCAGACGGTAGACGAGCTGGTGCGCGATCTGGCTGGGATCGGGCTCGATCGTCTGGCGGGGTACTTCGGCACCGATACCATCGAGGCCTGGCGCACGTCGAAGGGGAAGCTTCAGACCATCCCGTCGCTGGGGCTGGAGGCAACTGAGCGGCAGCAACCCAGTGCTACCGCGCTGCTGGATGTGCGGGGGGCAGGGGAGTGGAGTGCCGGCCACATTCCGGGGTCGCTCAACCTGCCCCTGGGCGACCTGACGCAACGACTCGATGAAATTCCGCCGGGCCGGCCGCTGATCGTCCACTGCCAGACCGGGGCGCGCGCGGCAATGGCCGCGAGCCTGCTGCGAGCGAGGGGATTCCCTGACGTCCGGTTGTTCACCGGAGGGTTCGCCGAGTGGCGGTCCGCCGGGTTGGCAGTTGAGGTGGAAGCGAAATAGTCGGTCAACTGGCGCGGGGAAGCTCCTCCCGAAAGGATTCGACATGCTCAAGGAATTCAAGGCGTTCATCATGCGCGGCAACGTGCTCGACCTTGCCGTGGGCATCATCATCGGTGCGGCCTTCGGGGCCATCGTCAAGTCGCTGGTCGATGACGTGGTCATGCCTCCCATTGGCCTCGCGCTGGGCAACGTCGATTTCGCCAACATGTTCCTCGTTCTGAAGGAGGGAGCCAAGGCAGCGGCGCCCTATGCGACGCTGACCGATGCGCAGGCCGCGGGAGCTGTCACCCTGAACTACGGCAGGTTCATCAACAACATCGTGACCTTCCTCATCGTGTCGTTTGTGATCTTCCTGGTTGTCCGAGCCGCCAACCGGTTGCGTCCACCGGAAGCGGCCGCCGCACCCAACACCAAGGACTGCCCTTACTGTCGCATGCCGATCCCGATGAGCGCGGTCCGCTGTCCTCATTGTACCTCCGAGCTGAAGTAGGGCCTCCTTCCTGATCTCTGAGCCTCTGGGTAAACCTTCTGGATGACAGCGGAGGGGTTGTGAGCGAAGACGCAGCGCTGACCGGACCGGACCTCGAAGCCGGTATTCCGATGGGCGACGTGCCAGATGGAGGAATGCTGGCCGGTCACGCGGGCGGGAAGCCGGTGCTCCTGGTCCGCCAGGGCGACGAGTGGTTTGCGATCGGCGCCGTTTGCAGCCACTACAGCGGGCCCCTGCCGGAGGGACTCGTCGTCGGCGACACGGTGCGGTGCCCGTGGCACCATGCCTGCTTCAGCCTCCGCACCGGTGAGGCGCTCCGCCCGCCGGCGCTCAACGATCTGTCCTGCTGGCGGGTGGAGCAGCGGGCGGGGAAGGTGCATGTCACCGGAAAGGGGCCCAAGCCAAAGGTCGGCGGACGCGCCGCGAAACGCGCCGGCGCGTTCCCGGATTCGGTGGTCATCGTCGGCGCGGGTGCGGCAGGTGACGCTGCAGCCGAGACCCTGAGGCGTGAGGGCTATGAGGGTCGAGTGACCTTGTACGATCCCGATCCAGACGCGCCGTATGACCGGCCCAACCTCTCCAAAGACTACCTCGCAGGCACGGCCTCAGAAGACTGGATCCCGCTGCACCCACCGGAGTTCTACCGGGAGCAGGGAATCGACATCGTCCATGATCAGAGAGTGGCCGCGATCGAGCCGAAGGCCCATCGCATTCGTCTGGGCGACGGCGGCACCGTGGAATTCGGAGCGCTCCTGCTTGCCACCGGGGCAGCCCCGATACGATTGCCTCCGGATATGGAGCGGGGTAATCCGCGTGTCCGCTATCTCCGCAGCTTCGCCGACAGCAAGGCGATCGTGGCGGCCGCGTCGAAGGCCAAGCGAGCGGTGGTTCTCGGTGCGAGCTTCATCGGGCTCGAGGTAGCCGCCTCACTGCGCGCGCGCGAGCTGGAGGTTCACGTCGTGGCGCCGGAGCCGCGTCCGCTGGAGCGGGTGATGGGCCCGGAGCTGGGAGACTTCATCCGCCGGCTCCATGAGGAGCACGGCGTGCAGTTTCATCTAGGTACGAAGGCGATCGGGATCGGTGAAGGCGGTGTCACACTCGACGATGGGGCCCGGCTGCCGGCCGACCTCGTCGTAGCGGGCATCGGAGTCCGACCCAATCTTGAGCTGGCGGAGGCCGCGGGCTTGAGCGTTGACCGCGGTGTCCTGGTGGACGAACGGCTCCAGACCAGCGCTCCCGGGGTCTACGCCGCGGGCGACATCGTGCGCTGGCCGGATCCTTACACTGGAGAGCACATTCGGGTGGAGCATTGGGTCGTCGCCCAGCGTCAGGGCCAGGCGGCCGCACGAAGCATCCTGGGCGAGAGCGACCGTTTCAGAGCCGTGCCCTTCTTCTGGAGCCAGCACTATGATGTGCCCATCAACTATGTGGGGCACGCGGAGGGCTGGGATTCGATCGAGATCGATGGGAGCGTCGCGGCCCGGAATTGCGCCGTGCGATTTGTGCGCGGTGGCCGGGCCCTCGCAGTCGCCACCATTTATCGCGACCGGCAGAGCCTGGAGGTGGAGGTGGCGATGGAACGCGCCCTGGTGCGCTAACTTCCCGCGATGAAAATCAGCCGCAGGCAGTTTCTAGCCGGCGTCGGCGCCGCAGGGGCGGCGGTCGGCGCCGATGCGTTCGGTTTCGAGGCCCACCGGGTACTACTCAGCCGCCACGAGGTGCGCATCAACGGGCTCCCGTCCGGGTTGGACGGTGTTCGAATTGCCCAGGTCTCCGATGTGCACTTCCCGGGAAACCAGCTTGCCGCCCGGGCCGCGCTCGACCTGCTCCATCAGGAGCGCCCGGACATCGTCATTCTTACCGGCGACATGACCGAGTCGCTCGGCGCGATGGGTGACGTTCGCGGCTTTGCCGCCGAAGCCCGCGGCAGCCTTGCCACTGTCGCCCTGCTGGGGAACTGGGAATATCGGGCGGGCGCCGTGGGCCAGCCGGCCATCGACACCTACCGTTCCGCCGGCGTCGACCTCCTGGTCAACCAATCGAAGACCGTGGACGTCTCGGGAGTTCCGCTGACTCTGGTTGGTCTGGACGACCCGGTTTCTGGAGCTCCAGAGCTTTTGGAGGCGCGCAAGGGAATCGTCCGCGGTTCGACCGAGGTCTGGCTGGTGCACGCTCCTGGCGTCGTCGACAGTATGTCCCGGAGCACTCAGACTTCGCCCGCGTTCGTACTGGCCGGCCACACGCACGGTGGGCAGATCCGTATTCCCTTTCTCCCTCCGGCAAAGCCGATCGGTGCCGGCCGTTTCCTCGAGGGCTGGTACTACGACACCTTGGCCCCCCTCTACGTATCGCGAGGAGTGGGCACGACCGCGATTCCTGCCCGGTTCCGCTGCCCTGCCGAGCTGCCGCTGTTTACGCTGCGCGCTGCCTGACCCGTCCAGCCACCAGAGGCCTACTCGCCGACCTGGAGGGCGACAGCTGTGCCGCTGGCGCTGACCATGAGCATTCCACCGCCGGACCCCACCTGAATCGTCTCGTAGTCCAGGTCCACGCCGACGATGGCACCGGCACCGAGCTCTTCCGCCTCTTCGGTCATTTCCTGTACGGCGATCGCCTTGGCGGTGCGGAGCTCCTTCTCGTATGCCGCCGACCGGCCTCCGACTATATCGCGGATGCCGGCAAAGAAGTCCTTGAAGATGTTGGCTCCGAGGATCGCCTCCCCACTGACGATGCCGAGATGTTGCACGATCCGGTAACCGGCGATCGTCGGGGTCGTGACCACGAGCATGAGGCCTCCTAGGGTTGGAGCAGCTTGCAGACTCTGAGGATGGTGTTCCAGTTGCGGGTGGTGGCGCGCACTCCGAACTGCTTCTCGATGAGGGTATTCGGCTCCAGCGATGAGGTTCCGAACCGCCGCCAATGGCACAGGACGAACCTTCCAGATATGCCGACCAGGCTCACCTGCCACTGCTCGCCGGCGGGATAGCTCCAGGGCAAGACCGGCGGCTTGGGGAGTCGTTTCGCCAGGATGGTGACGAACCGGCGGAGGTTCGGATCATCCGCTGAGTCCGGAAACGGCTCGGCCGCGGCGAGCTTCAGGAGATCGCGTCCGTCACAAACCATGAGATCGCAGGCAAACGGCAGCCGGTCGAGGAACTCGGCTCGGAGCGCGGCCTGGCCGATCGTCCCGCGCACCACGAAGGTCCCCGCCGCTCCGAGATTCGATACCCCGAGGTGCTTGAGCTCGCTGGCGAGAAAGCTGGGCTGGAACCGCTTGGCGGTCCCCACGTTCACGCCGCGCAGGAAGACGACCAGCGCCATGGTTTAGGCCGGCCCGGTCTATGACCCTGGCTCGGGCCCACTGTTCCACATGTCCAGCTGGATCCGCCACCCTGCGGGCTCGCGCCGCCAGACGACCAGGTATTTCCCTGCGAACGGCCCCCAGGACTTCCCGTCCCGCTCGCCTGCGACTTCATAGGTCCCGTAGTCGTAGGCGTGCTTGCCGTCGACCACCACCCTGGTGGGGGTGAGCTGATGCCGGGTGACGCTCCCTCCCTTTCGCGGTGTCCAGTAGCGCCTGATCGCCTCCTGCCCCGTGATGGCATCGGAGCGTTCGGGGAAGATCACGGCATCGGCGGTGTAGAGAGAGCTCAGGGCGGCAACATCGCCTCGCATGTAGGCGGCAGAAAACTGACGCCCCGCTTCGTGAATGGCCACGCTGTCGGACAGGCCGGTCTGGGCGTCGGCCGGATGAGTAGCGGACCCGAACCCGAGAAACAGGGCCGTGACGATGAGTGACCTTCCTGGAGCGAGGCTCATCGGTTCCCCGCGATGGAGGCGTTTGCAGCTCCGCTGCCGAGTCCGTAGTGGTCTCGCAGGGTGCCGAGGTGGTGCGTCACATGCCCTACGATGATATAAGCCAGAGCCCGCGCGCTGACCGGATGGCCACTGGCGTTCCCACGTCTTGACCAGGATGTAGACGGAAGGCCGTTCACCAGCGCCACCGAGCTCAGCCGTACGGCGCGGAACTCCGCCGCCAGGTCGCGCAGCGGCCTCTCATCGAAACCGGCGGCCGGCACATAGGTGTCCTGGTCGAAACCGGGCAGCGGGGTAACGTCGCCCCGGCTGATACGGAGAAGTCGATAGCTGAAGATCCGCTCGACGTCCGTGAGGTGCCCCAGGATCTCCTTGACGCTCCACTTTCCTGGCGAATAGCGGGCGAGCGATGTCGTGTCATCGAGAGATCCGAGGAGTCTCTCTACCTCGGCGAGTTGGTCCACCAACTGCTCGCCGATGTTCTCACCTCTCACCTTGGCGATATAGCCGTGGTAGAAGGGAGCAGCCTCATCGGCTGCGGGGCGGGTGATCGAGACTGGGGGCATTTCAGCTCCAACGCAGGTGTTGACTCCGGCTGAGCGGACAGCTCACAGTACGCTTTGTTGCTGTGGGCTGTTTCGTGCTTTTGGTCGGAGGTGCCCTTGCCTACACCCCGAATTGCCTGAAATGATGATCGATGTGCAGAAACACCAACCGTCCCCACTCCCAGTTCCGGAGGGGTCCGAAAGCCGGATGCGCGCTCCACTCGGGGTTAGGCTTTCGCCCGTGAGCCGCGAATCGGGTCAGGGCAGCTTCCCACGACCGCCGGTCCTCGTCCCACCTGCCCGGCTGAGTCTGCTGGAACACAGGCATGGTCGGGACCTTCCCCTTGGGCCAGGGAAGGAGGTACACAAAGATCCATCGAAGCGGAAAGAACCGGAATGGGGTGGGCTTTGGTGGAGACGAGGTCTCTCCCAGCGGGAGCCGCAACGCGTCCACCAGATGGCAGAGCATCTGGGCCGCATGCATCCGGCCCCAGCGCGCCGGTACGTCCGGTGTCAGGCGGGCGGCGCGGTCGCGGACCGCGGCTTCGACGCCGGGATCGAAGATCGAGGGCATGCTAGCGGTCTCGGGCGAGCTCAGACTGCGTCGGCCGCCACGCAGGTACGAGCCCAAGGTATGATCTCGAGCCGAGCCAGCGGGATCGGGTCGCCGGTGTTTTCACAGATACCGAAGCGGTCCGGGTCCTCGTAGAGCCGGCGCAGGGCCTCATTGATCTCCTCCAGCTCGCGGCTGGCTCGCTCGGCCTGGACGGTGTCCATTTCCTGGTCGTAGCTGTCGGTACCGTGATCGGCCACATGAAAGGGATAGTCGGACAGGTCGCCCGAAGCGGCCGTGAGGCTGGTTGCGCTGTCCTCATCGAACCGGCGGAGGACGGTCAGCACTCGTGTGCGCTCTTCGAGCAGTCGTTCCTCCATGCGGTGCCGTTGTATCCCGGTCAGAGCCATCGTCGCGTCCGCTCCAAGCACATCCACGAGCGAAATGCAGCGCTCGTCGTTCAAGCTTGGGCCCGCGCCATCCGGAATGCAACACCCGGCGCACGAGGAACGGTGAATCAGGAAAGGAAGGGTCAGGGGTCCAGACCTGCGGCGTGACGGAGGCTGGCCTTCTCTGCCTGAGTCACTTCGGTCCAGTGCTTGTCCTCGAGCGCGGCGTAGAGGGCGTACAGGAGGTTGGCGGTGGCGGCCTGTCCTTCGCGGATCGCTACTCGGTTGAATGCGGCTACCGGGCCGACACGCTGCAGCTCGGCGACGGTGCCGATCCCGGCGCCAACCAGCCACCGAGCGCTTGCCGGCCCAAGGTTCGGGAGGGCCGCAAGCTCGGATTCACTCATACGTTGGCCGCGAGCGTGAGCCTGCGCCGCCCCCCTAGATGGTGCGAATAGCCGCGCGAACCTTGGTAGCCAGCTCGGGGGGTACGTCGGGGAGCTCGTGTACGATCCGGGCATGGACCACCGCCTTCTGAAGCACCTCTTCGTCCGTCGTTCCGCGTACCTCGAAATCGCAGTTCAGGCCGACATCGCGGCAGCGGAGTTGCTTTGCCATGGAAGCCCTCTCGGTGTGGGTTGTGACCGATCCCAAAAACCTGATGTACAGGCGATTGGCAGGTCCGTCAACCCACGTCGTCCTCCGGGAGCTGGACGGCGGGCAGCTCCAGCCGCCACAGAATAGCCGCCAGCCGCAGTCCGGCAATGATCCCCATACCCACTAAGGCAGCCACGTCCGGGGGAACATCCAGACCTTCGAGTAGCAGATAGCTCACGGCGCCGATGATCGCGGCGGTGGCGTAGAGGCGCCCGGGCCGCATCACCAACGGGATTTCGGCCGTGAGGATGTCGCGGAACACCCCTCCGGCCACACCGGTGATCGTTCCCATCAGGACGGCGATAAGATCTGAATAGCCCGCCTGCTCCGCGATCTGGACCCCAACGATGGTGAAGAAGGCCAGCCCCAGCGCGTCAGCAACCAGCAGCGCGCGTCGGGTTGCGATCCAGAAGCGGACATACGCCAGCGTCACCGCGGTCGCCCCGAGGATCACCCAGAGATGGGTGGTATTGGCGATCCAGAAGATCGGATGCCGGTCGAGCAGAAGGTCACGCAGCGTGCCGCCGCCGACCGCCGTCACCACGGCGATCACCGCGACACCGAGGACATCCAGGCCCTTGCGGCCGGCGGCAAGCACGCCGCTGACGGCAAAGACCGCCACGCCGAGCAGCTCGAGGAGGTAGCGCATCAGCGCCGGTCACCTTACCTGGAAGGTGCCTCGAACCGGGTGCCAATCCTTCGCACTGGACACGAAGCCCACGAGCTGTTTATCGCGAAAGTTGAGCGCGACGGTGAGAGTGTACCCGGACGGGGCCAGGTACGACACCAGGTACACCTGATCGGCTGCCCTGGTGGCAGCGTACTGTGGCTTTTCCTTGGTTTCCGCCTTCGCCGCCTCGGCATCGCTCCATGTCACGGTACCATCCGGGTGGAACACATGCTCGTGCGTCTTGCCCTTGGTCGGACCATCGGTCCAGATGAAGCGAATGGTCTTGCCGCGGATCTCAGGCACCCGTTCCAGGTCTTTCATTACTCATCTCCTGTTGGAGCGTCGGTATTCAGTCCAGGGCTACAATCTGCTGAGAGCCGGGCGGTCCGGGCCAGACCCTCTTCCCGCTCACACCAGTAGTCGGCACATTACGTCACCCCAGACGGAGCCGCGATTGCGTTTTCCCTCGGTCCATGCCCTGGCTCAGCGTGCCAGTGAGGTGCTGCTGCGCTTCCCGTGGACAATCGCCGCGGGCGTTGCTGCCGCGGTGGCCACCATCGTTGTCTCCACTGATCCCGCTGACGAGGCCCAATGGGCCCGTATTGCCATGGTCGCTGCCCTGGGGCTTCCGCTCACGGTTGCACTCACCCTTTGGGCTGAGGAGCGAGGCTGGCCACCGGGGAAGAGCGCAGCGGCCAATGCCGCGAGTGTCGTACTGCTGGTGTTGTTCTATCTGATATGGCCGGGGCCGGAGCGGAAGCACGAGGTGATCCGCTATCTGCAGCTGAGCGCCGCCCTGCACCTCCTGGTGGCGTTCCTGCCGTTCCAGGGACGACGCGAATCCGGGGCGTTCTGGCAGTACAACCGCCGGCTCTTCCTGGCGATTCTCCGAGCCGGATTGTTCTCGCTCGTGCTCTTCATAGGGTTGGCGATTGCCCTGGGCGCGCTCGACCAACTCTTCGGGGTGGATGTACCCGAGGTGCTGTACCCA
>DATBSM010000244.1:0-5513 GCA_036559785.1 Gemmatimonadales bacterium | reverse complement strand
CTCCCTTGGGCGTCAGGGGAACCGGGGTCGCATGGATGCCAGCCGACAGGTCATCGGCCACCGGCGCGGGCTGGATCTCAGGAGTCGATGCAGAGTCGACGGTGGCCCCCATGACATCTGACCGCGCGGCCATCGTGTCCGATTCCGGCTTGGGCGCAATCGCAGGTGACGCCACCCGTCCTGGTTTCCGAACCGGCTTGGTAGAGGAGGCCACCCTATGGGGAAGCGGAATCGTCTGGAGTGCGGGGAGGACGCCGGCAACGGTACGGGGGCTGTCTTCCTGCATGGCCTCGATCGGAGCCTCGATCAGCCGCCTCGGCGTGCGGATCCGCTCGGCGATCTTGGAACCCGGGCTGGAGGCAGCCGATATCATCAACTGGATGCAGGCCGCAATCACCGCTCCAGCGAGGGCGAGATGGAGCGAGCGTCCTGATTTCTTCGGTTTCCGCGCGCCTTTGGCCTTCCGGCTCGATTTTGCCGGCTCGACGACTCTATGTGACTCTGCCCGCGAGGGCTCCTCGACGCGGGCCGGCTGAACAATGCGTCGTGGCTCAGGTGCGCGGCGTGGCTCTGGAGCCGGGGTCCCAAGCGTGATTGGACGTTCGGGGGCGAGGGGGGCTCTCGCTGGGGCCGGCTTGAACGCTGGCGGTTGGTTTGGCTTGGGTGCGGGCCATGCCGTGAGTGCCGCCTGTGTCGCAGCCTCGCGCGAGGTGGATACCACGGGAGCGGGCGGCGGTGTCACCGGCTCGCCCAGCTGCAGCACCGTCAGCGGCGCCACCGGAGGACCGGCCACCAGCTCCGCCTGGGTGAGCGGCATCGAGGCGGCAAGCTTGTAGTGGGGATGAAATTGAATCGGCAGCCACTTGTTGCTGGCATTGTGCCAGATGCGGGCGTGGGACGTCACCACGTTTCGGCGAATGGCCACTGCCAGCTCTTCGATGGTGCGAAAAGCGGTCTCTTCGCCGGGGGAGAGCTCGATGCGATACATGCACACCTCAAGCTGCGCTGAGGTTCACTTCGAGGTGCTGAGGTTGCATCATGTATGCGAATTTCGTGCGCGGGGGTGATGCACTTCCATTCATGTCGGCGTGACAGCCAGCGATCGCTGCAAACCATGTGAGTGGATGAAGTGGTTGCCCAAACGTGGCGCCCAAGTTCTCTGCCAAACAGGCACTTGCAAGAGGCGGCCGGCGTTCGGTGGAGTGCTCCTTTCTGCAGCTTGCCTGGACGGCAGAGCGGCTGAATTCTTAGAGGGCGATCAGACGCATTTCGAGCTCTGGTAGATTGCGAGGAAAGCTGCCTGGAACGAGACTGGAACCTGGTGCGCAAGAGCCCGGCCCAGGGGGGGTCGTGCTTCGGGCGGAGCGCGTGTCCAAGCGCTATGGGGACGTTGTGGCCCTCGACGCGGTGTCGATTGACGTGGGTCGAGCCGAGTGTGTGGCGCTGATCGGAGAAAGCGGCTCGGGGAAGACCACTCTCCTTCGCTGCTTCAATCGACTGGTCGATCCGGACCACGGCCGGGTGCTGGTCGATGGAGTCGACGCGGCTCAGCTCGATCCGATCGCCCTCCGCCGCCGGATAGGCTATGTACCCCAGGACGGTGGGCTTCTGCCGCACTGGCGAGTTCACCGCAATGTCGAGCTGGTTCCCTGGCTGCGAGGGGTACACAACCGCGATGAGCTGGTAGAGCACGCGCTCGCCCTGGTGGGACTCGACCCGGCGGTCTTTGCCGATCGCTGGCCCCGAGAGCTATCCGGGGGACAGCGGCAACGCGTCGCCGTGGCGCGCGCGCTGGCCGCCAATCCGGACGTCATCCTGCTGGATGAGCCATTCGGGGCGCTCGACGCCATCACTCGCGGTGATCTTCAGGTTGTCTTCGATGGAATTCGTCGTGAGCTGAGAGTATCCGCCGTGCTGGTGACGCACGACCTGAACGAGGCCTTTCTCCTGGCCGACCGCATCGTCGTGCTGCGCCAGGGCCGAGTGGAGCAGGCGGCCGCCCCCGGCGAGCTGCGCGAGGCTCCTGCCACGGAGTATGTGCGCCAGCTCCTGCTGCGCGCGCGGGTGCTGGCCGCGTGAGCGGGCTCTCCAGACTACGCGGAGGGCTGGTGCTGCTGGTGGGCGTCTCGACCCTTGCGGGAGCCCAGAACTCTCCCGAGCGGGCGATCGTGGTTGCGTCCAAACCTTTCGGAGAGTCCTTCCTGCTCGCGGAGATGTTTGCTCAGCTGCTGGAGGCCAGACACTTCACGGTGGACCGGCGGCTCGGGCTTGGCGCCACCGAGATCGCCTTCAAGGCCCTTCGAACCAATGCCATCGATGTGTATCCGGAATACACCGGCACCGGACTGCTGGCGATACTGGGTCAGCGCCCCAGTCCCGACCCGCGCCAGGTATTCCGGCAGGTGACCCGCGAGTTTCGTGACCGTTACGGCGTGCGCTGGCTCCCTCCGCTGGGCTTTCAAAACACCTATGCCATAGCCGTCCGGCGGGAGACCGCTCGCAAGCTGAATCTTGCCACGCTCAGCGACCTGGCTCGGCTATCGCGAAGCCTGAGGGCGGGGCTCACGCCCGATTTCATTGGCAGGGCCGACGGCCTGCCGGGCCTGGAGAAGGCATACGGACTCCGCTTCGGATCGGTGCGCGCGCTCCTGGCGGCGGTGAAGTATCAGGCCTTGGCGGCCGGAGAGGTGGACGTCATCGATGGCTACTCCACCGATGGATTTATCGCCCGCTACGATCTCGTTGTGCTGGAGGACGATCAGCACTTCTTCCCGCCCTACGAGGCCGCCGCACTGATCGGCCCGGCGTTCCAGCAAAACTCGCCGGCTGCGGTCGCCGTGCTGACCGAGCTGAGTGGACTGCTCACCGAAACGGACATGCGCCGGCTCAACCGGCGGATCGAGGTGGATGGAATTCCCGTTCCCCGGGTAGCGGCAGCGGCGCTGCTCAGTCTTGGCCTGACCGATGTCGGGCCAGCGGGGTCCCGGCCCGAAAGGGAAGCGTCGGGCACGGGCGTATTCCCCTATCTCTGGAATCAGCGCGGCACGATCCTGAGCCTTACCCTTCGCCACCTTCTTCTGGTCGGTGTTTCCCTGGCCGGGGCCATAGCGGTGGCGCTGCCGCTGGGGCTGGCGCTGGAGCGGAGCCGTCGTGCTGCGGAATCGGTGATCCGCGGTGTGGGATTGCTGCAAACTCTTCCCAGCATCGCCCTCCTGGCGTTTATGATTCCGCTTCTAGGGATCGGCGTGATTCCCGCACTGGTAGCGCTCTTCCTGTATTCTCTCTACCCGATTCTGCGCAACACCTACACCGGTGTGAGAGACGCGGCGCCCGAGGCGGTAGGCGCGGCCTGGGCCCTGGGCATGACAGCCGGGCAGGTCCTGCGTTACGTTCGGCTCCCGCTGGCGGCTCCGGTCATCATGGCCGGTATCCGAACCGCCGCGGTGATCAACGTCGGAACCGCAACTCTCGCCGCCTTCATCGGGGCGGGTGGCCTCGGGGACCCCATTGCGGCCGGTCTGGCGCTGTCGGACACCCGGATGATCCTATCCGGTGCTCTGCCCGCCGCACTGCTGGCGCTGGTGGTGGATGCCGTGCTCGGTGCCTCTGAGCGCTTCGTAGCCCCAGACCGATAGTATCTTCATTCACCCAGGGTGCGTGACTAGTGCGACTCCATCCCTTTGACGCGATTTGCCCCAAGTCCGAGCTGGCACCCCGGGTGGCCTCGGTTCCCTATGACGTGGTGAACCGAGACGAGGCCTGCGAGCTGGCGCGGGGGAATCCGCACAGCTTCCTGCATGTCGGCCGGGCGGATATCGATCTCCCTCCAGATGTGGATCCACACGACCCCCGTATCTATCGCACGGCGCGAGAAGCCCTGGACCGCTTCGTCGCCCAGGGCGTGCTGGTGCGCGAAGGCGCCCGCGCGCTGTTTCTCTACCGCCAGATCATGGGCGGCCGGGTTCAGACCGGCGTGGTCGGCTGCGTACACATCGAGGACTACGAGCAGGATGTCATCCGGAAGCACGAGAAGACCCGCCAGGACAAGGAGGACGACCGGACTACGCACGTGCTCACGCTCGAGGCTCATGCCGAGCCCGTGTTCCTCACGTACCGGGGCCGTCCCGGGATCGAGGTGCTCTCCCAGGCGGTGCTGGCCACCGAGCCGGAGCACGATTTCACGGCACCTGATGGGGTCCGGCACACCGTGTGGCGGATCTCCGAGCCGGGGCCATGGGTTGCCGCCTTCCGAGAGGTGCCCCACGCATACGTGGCCGATGGCCACCACCGCTCGGCGAGTGCCTGGCGGGCGGGGAAGGAGATGCGGGCTGCCAATCCCGGGCATCGGGGCGACGAGGAGTACAACTGGTTTCTCGCGGTGTTGTTCCCGGCCGATCAGCTCACGATCATGCCGTACAATCGGCTGGTCCGCGATCTGGGCGGCAAAACGCCGGCGGAGGTGCTCCAGGCGCTGCGGCGCACAGGCCGGGTGACCGCGACAGACGACCCTCGCCCGCCCCGGCCGGGGACGCTCTGCGCATACCTGGCGGGCGCATGGTACCGGGTCGAGTTCCACGAAAAGAGCATCGATCGCGCGGATCCCATCGGATCGTTGGACGTCTCGCTGTTACAAGATCAGGTGCTGGGCCCCATCCTTGGTGTGGGCGACCCGCGCACCGATAAGCGGCTCGATTTCGTGGGCGGAATCCGGGGTGCGGCGGAGCTGGAACGGCGGGTGAAGTCGGGTGAAATGGCCATCGGGTTTTCGTTGTATCCGACCACGGTGGATCAGCTGATGGCAGTGTCGGACGCCGGCGCTATTATGCCACCCAAGAGCACCTGGTTCGAGCCCAAGCTGCGGAGTGGGCTGTTTGTGCATACGTTTTAGGGAAAGTCTAGACCCTAGACCCTCTTGGAGCATCGATGAAGGTCTTGATCGCGGACAAATTCGAAAAAGTCGGAATCGACGGCCTCAAGGATCTCGGGTGCACCGTGGTCTTCGAGCCCGACGTGAAGGCTGAGGCGCTTCCGGCGCTCCTGCGGCAGACTGACCCACACGTGCTGATCGTCCGCGGCAAGAAGGTGAACGCGGACACGCTTCGGGCCGGTACTGCGCTCACTCTCGTCATCCGCGCCGGCGCCGGGATCGACAGCATCGATGTCGAAGCAGCGTCGAGTCTCGGCGTCTTTGTGTCCAACTGTCCGGGCAAAAATTCGATTGCCGTAGCTGAGCTGGTGATGGGACTGCTGCTCGCATGCGACCGGCGCATTCCCGATCAGGTGGCGGAGCTGCGTCAGGGCAAATGGAACAAGGCGGCGTATTCCAAGGGCCGCGGCTTGTATGGCCGGACGCTTGGAATCGTGGGGTTCGGTCAGATCGGGCGGGAGGTCGCCGTGCGCGCCCGCGCCTTCGGCATGCGGGTCGTGGCCTGGTCGAGGAGCCTGACCCATGAGGAGGCGGATCGTCTCGGGATCGCCTATGCCCAGACGCCGCTGGACGTGGCGCGGGACGC
>DATBSM010000243.1:0-8106 GCA_036559785.1 Gemmatimonadales bacterium | reverse complement strand
TAATCACGAAGGTGATGCAGGCCATACTGATGGCCCACTTCTTATGGACCTCCACGGCGAAGCGGTCGGCCCGGCGGTCGGCTTCCCGGACCCGGTCGGCGGCGGATGCCACCTCGGACCAGTTCGAGAGCGGCACCCTCGCCCGGGGGGGAGGTACCGGGAGTTTGGGGGATTGGACCGTCTGGCCTGCCTGAGGTGACTGGATCGGTCCTTTCGGCCCTGGTGTCTGGACCTTTCCGCCGCGCGACGGAACCTGTGCTGGTGCCTGGGCTTCGACCGTCCCCGGTAGGATGAGCTCCTGGACCGACTTGAACCAGGTGCAGTATCCTCCGGCAGTCGAATCCACCTTCACTGCTGGCAGTTGTGGGAGCGGGGGAAGCGCCAGCAGCGCCCGCAGGTCGTGGACGACCAGCTCCGTCCGCTCCCGTCTTGCCTCCACCTGTTCCTGCCGGGCTTCGCGCACGACCGCCAGCATCTCGCACGTGCTCATCTCGCGGTCGCCGCGAATGGATTCGCTGGTGTTTCGCCGGAGCTCGTCGTAGACGTTCTTGACCCTGATGTCGTTCACCGTGAAGTAGGTGAGCTGAAATCTGGTAGGCTCGGCGGGGCGGTACTGGTGGATCGACCCGTCGTACAGGCGCAAGCTCAGATCGGTTTGCCCCTCGGCGTACGCCATGGATCCGCTGTCCGCGTAAATTATTCGGCGGCTCGCGTCGCCCCCAACATCATAGATCGTCACTCCCTTCAGGCGCCCGGTCGCAGCGTCGATGCGGCTGGCCCGGATGAAGTACTTGGAGGGGGGGACTTCGTTGATAACCTGCTCTCGCAGGCCGAACGCAGCCTTCTTCCGCCCGATGTCGATGAGCAGGGAACGGAGGCGCGCGTTGCTTCGGGGCAGTACCTGATCGACGAACGCCAGGTTGAAGAAAGCCATGCACATGCCCCAGACGAGCACCGGGGCCATGATCTGATAGACACTGATGCCATTCGCCCGCATGGCGGTGATCTCGTTGTCGGCGGCGAGGTGGCTGAAGGTAAAGAGCACGGCTAGGAGCACCGCCATCGGCAGTGTCATTGCGATGATGAACGGCAGACTGAGCACGAACACTTCGGTGATGACGGACCAGGGCAACCCCTTGCCGACGAGGGCACCAAACTTCTTGGCCACCTGGCTGATCAGCATGAAGCCGGTCAGGGCCGCGAGGGCGAAGAAAAACGGCGCTACGAGCTGCCGCAGGAGATAGCGATGGAGCAGGCGCAAGCTATATTCCTCGATCCACTTCTCTCAAGCTCCTATATCGTTGCACTTCCCTAGAGTGGCGCGCTCTCTCGTCGCCCTGTTCTGCCTTGTTGCGCTTCCCCGGCTGCTAGCCGCCCAGGTCCCAGCGGACACAACTCTCATGGGTGTTCGGCCTGCTTCCCAGGTGGCTTCGTTGGCACTCAGGGAGCCCCTGGTGCTCCGTGCCCCCTGGCTCGGGGCACCCCGGTTGACGCCTGCCTTACGGGCCATGGCCTGGGACAGCACCGTCGCGGCGGCGCTCGATTCGGCCCGGGTGGAGCGGACCGGCGCGCTCCGCAACCTTACCCTGTACGGACAGGCTATCCGGGACGAGACCCCGGAGAGCACCGATACCCAGGGTCGGCAGCGAGGCGTGTTGGGTCTCTCTCCGAAGTATGCCGACCTTGCCCTCGACGGCCAAGTCAGACTGGAGCTTCGGACCGACCGGCTTCGAAACGAGCGCTGCACCGCGACCCTCCTGCTGGACCCGAATTCCGGCTGCCGCGGCGGGTTCAAGCCACCCAGACTCGACAACCAGGTGAACCTCCGATCCGGCGGCACTATCGGGCAGCGGGTGCACATCAACGTCGACTACGACACCGAGCGCGATTTCACCGCCAACAACAACGTTCAAGTCTACTACGAGGGACTCGAGGACGAGATCATCCGCCGCATAGAGGTCGGTACCGTCACCTTTCTGCCTCCACAGTCGCGATTCATCACTGCGGCCATCCCGGCCAATAACTTCGGTGTAAACGCCAGGTTCGACGTCGGAGCCTTTCAGTTCCAGACACTGGCCGCGACCCAAAAAGGAAGCCAGGTCGCCGAGCGGGTCTATACGGTGGGCCTGGTCACGAGCCAGCCGCAGGATCGCCAGCTGCGTGATCTGGATTTCGAGACCGGCCGGTTCTTCTGGGTGATCGACCCGACCACGGCCCTGCCTGGCTACCCCGGCATCGACATTCTGAACCTTTCGGCCACCACCGTGGCGGCCGCTGACCGGCCTTCCCAGGTCCGGGTGTATCGCTATCGGCCGCCCCAGAATCAGGGTGGATCTGATCCCAATCTCGGCGGCATCACCGCTCTCGGCAGGACGATAGACCCTGCCCAAACCTTCGGGCCGGTCCGCTGGCAGCTTCTGATCCAGGGCACCGACTACTACCTCGACCCCTCGGGGCTCTGGTTCGCGCTGGCCACGAAGCTGGACCAGAACGACTATTTGGCCGTGAGCTATACCACCGCCGGAGGAACGGTCGTTGGAAGCTTCCCCTCCGCGGACCAGGGCCAAGGCTCAAGCGATAGTCTGCGGCTGATCGTCGAGCCCAAGCGGGGTCCGGAGGCGGTGACCTTCCGGCACGAGATGCGGCAGATCTATCGCGCCGCGGGCGGCGACCTCGATCCCCCCTCGCTCCGGGTCAACCTCTCAGTCAATCGCTCCGAGCGCCCTCAGGGTGGCGGGACCACATACCTCGGGCTCCTCGGGCTGGCGCTCCCGACCGATCAGAACGTCTTCGATCGCGAGAACCGGCTGTTCCCTCGCAGCCGCGACCCCGATGCGGCGCAGGTCCTTCGCGAGTCGTATATCGTCTTTCCCACGCTCACACCATTTGCCGATGCCAGGCTCAGCCCCGCGGAGCGTTCCGATTCGCTGTATCGTACGCCGCTTTTCCTGCTCCTCGTTCAGGGACCACCGACCAAGTTCCAGGTGCAGCTGCGCTACAACTCCACCGGTGCCGGTGACCGATCCACGCTGAGCCTGGGGGCGCTGCAGATCCGTGAGGGAAGCGAGCAGCTTCTGCTGGGAGGAAGGCGGCTGGAACGGGGGGTGGACTACACCATCTCCTATGACCTCGGTCAGGTCACCTTTCTCAGTCCTGATGCCCTCTTCGGCAGCGGCGCGGGGCAGGTCACCGCCCGGTTCGAGGAGCAAGGGCTCTTTGCCGTGGCTCCGACGACGATCCTGGGACTTTCGACCCGCTACCTGCTGGGCGACGTCGGCGCCATAAATGTGATCGGGATGTACCAGCGGGAGCAGAGCGCGTACAACCGTCCTCCGCTCGGCTTCGAGGCATCCGCCAATCTTGTTGGCGGTGCCAACACCGAGCTTCACTTCAAGCCGGCGGGCCTGACCCGGATGCTCAGTGGGCTGACCTCGGCTCCCGCCACCGCACCGTCCCTGCTCGACTTGAACGCGGAATTCGCCTTCACCAAGCCGGATCCCAACCGCTCGGGCCAGGCCTACCTGGAGGAATTCGAGGCCGAAGCCGGGATTCCGGTCTCGCTGCGCGAAACGGATTGGGAATTCGGGAGCCGTCCGCAGCAGGCAGACGGAGTTACCGATCTCGTGGGGGGAACCTTCGAGCAGGACGATGCGGTCGCTCTCACCTGGCAAAACCTGGTGCCCATCGCGGGCGGCACTCTGCAGCTCCAGCCGGAGGATATCGACACTCTCCTCCGATTCTCCGGCCGGGGAGAGGGCCTGGAAACCCCCATGGTCCTCACCCTGCACGCCGACACCGCGGGTGGAGTGGTGCAGCGGAATAACCAATCGCGGTGGTCACTGCCGGCGCGTCCGTTCCGTCCGCGCTGGCGCTCCATGGTGACATCACTCAGCCCCACTGGTGTGGACGTTACCCGAGACGAGTATCTCGAGTTCTGGGTGTTCCAGCCGCCTGGCAACCGGTCGGCCGATTCGGCGGGTGTGCGCCTCGTCTTCGACCTCGGTACCGTCAACGAAGACGCGCTTGCGTTGGCCCCCGACAGCATGACCGTCACCGGAGCCGACACCCTTCTGACCGGGCGACAGTATGTGGGCCAGGGGCAGCTCGACACCGAGCGCAGTACGCTCGATATCTTCGATGCCCAGGTCGACGACATCGGCATCCTGGGCGACCGGCCTGAGCTGGTGGATGGCGTCTCCGGTGAGCCATTGGGGGAGGTGCAGCTGTGCCAGCGGACGCTGACCAGCGCGGTGCCCGTCTTTCCCTGGGGTGACCTGAGCGGCCGGTGCACGGCTGGAAATGGGATCCTCGATGCCGAAGACCTGAACGGGGACAACGTCCTCAATGCCTCAGGGCCGAACGAGAGCGTTTTCCGCTACGTGGTGAGTCTCCTCCCCGGCGATAAGTACTTTGTCCGGAATGGGCGACTGCTGAGCGACGGTACTCCAAGCGGATGGGAGCTGTACCGCATCCCGATTCGCACGCCCGATGACACCATCGGCACCCCCAACCTGCGCCTGGTCCAGCATCTGCGCCTGACGGTCGTGGCTCCTGCCGATGCGGGAGGGCCCGATGTTGTGGCCCGCTTCGGCCTGGTTCGCCTTCGCCTGGTCGGCTCGCCCTGGGTTCGCCGCGCGGAGGCACCCATCGCCGGCATCTCGGGTGCCGCTGCCGAGCCGAGCGGGGAGGTCATTGCCTCGATCGTCTCGACTGAGAACCGCACCGACCTGGGGTACGAGTCGCCGCCGGGCGTATTCGAAGGGGTGTCGCAGCGGAGCGATCGCAGCTCTCTGGGCACCCAGATCAACGAGAAGTCACTCCGATTGATCGCCCGGGGACTCGAGGTCGGCGAGCGGGCAGAGGCGTACCTGCGCTTCCCGGCCGGCCCCCAGAACGTGCTAGGATACCGGAGCCTCCGGGTGTGGATGAGGGGTCGCGGGGACGGGTGGGAGCAAGGTGATTTGCAGGCGTTCATCAAGCTCGGCAGCGACGACCGCAACTTTTATCTGTACCGCGCCCCAGCCCGCACCACCACCTGGGTGCCCGAGTTCGACATCGATCTGGGAGTCTGGACTCGCCTGCGCGCCGACCTGGAGAGTCGCTGGCTGAGTGGTGCGCCCGCTTCAGGAGCCGCCGAGTGCGGCAGCCTGGACGTGAATGCGTACGTGGCGTGTGAGGGACCGTATCTGGTTCATCTGGCGGATCCGGGCATCAATCCCCCCAACCTTGCCGCCGTTCAGGAGGTCTCCGCCGGAATCTACCGGGTGGGCGCGGCGCTCACTCTTCCCGAAGCCGAGCTGTGGGTCGATGACATCCGGCTGAGCAGTCCGGTGTCGCAAGTCGGCAGAGCCATGGCGATGGATGCACGCCTGATAGCCTCAGACGTTGGGGCGGTGACTGCGTCGTTCGTCCGGAAGGATGGACAGTTTCATCAGCTCAACCAGGACCCGAGCTACCGCGCCACGGGAGCCCTTGAGCTCGCCACCAACTGGCGACTCGATCGCTTCCTTCCGACGAGCCTTGGTCTCGCGGTGCCGCTGACGGTCACCTACTCGCGGAGCGACGTGAACCCGGTGCTCCTGACGGGCACCGATCTGAGGGCCGACGCGCTCCCGGGCCTCCGGAAGCCGCACTCGTGGACCGGCAACTACAGTCTGGCCATCCGGCGGATCGCGCGCGGCAAGGGCTGGCTGGTTCGCGGGCTGGTCGATCCTCTCTCCATGGCAGGTAACATCACTCAGGGGCGGTCACGCACCGAGCTCTCCGATGCGAACGGCAACGCTTATTCGGTGATCGCCGGATACAATATTCAGATGCAACGCCGCGGTCCCCGCTTGCCGTTTGGGGGGGTGATCAAGGGTCTGCCCAAATGGATCCGGGAAAGTGAGCTCGGCAAGGGGCTCGCCGGCTCGAGCCTCGGTCTGGTGCCTTCCAACATCCGCTTGAACAGCGGGCTCACCAGGAATCAGGCCGACTATTCACTGTTTGCCGTTCCCGTCGCCCGTAGCGACGACAGCTTAATCACCCCGACCGTGTCGCTCACCCACCTGTGGCGCAACTCCGGTGGACTCAGCTGGCAGCCGCTGGGCTTGGTGGCGCTGACCGGAGACCTTGCCAGCACCAGAGACCTGAGGGTCTATCCAGATTCGACGTCGATCGGGCGGTTGGCCTACCTGGAGCGGCGGTTCCTGCTCGGGGTGCCGGTTGGGGTAGAGCGGGACCGAACGCTGAGCACATCGCTCGCTCTTACGCCGCGATTGACCTCCTGGCTCCGGCCGCGCTATACCACCTCGAGCGGCTTCCTCTTGTCCCGGACTCTCGACAGCCGGCCGCCGGTGCAGGAGGACGGGGACAGCGGAGCCTTCATTCTTCCCCAGACGCTCAACAACTCCCGGGGACGCGAGATCGCAGTTGCCCTGGATCTCTCCCGCGCGCTACGGCAGCTCTGGGGTGACAGCAGCGGGTTCGGGAAAGCGGTGGCTCGGGTGCGTCCGTTGGACTTCAGCACCAGGCTCAACCGCAGCTCTACTTACGATCTAGCGGCCTTCACTCCGGACCTGGGCTTCATGCTCGCGCTCGGCGGTCGCGACCGCTTCCTCAGTCACGATGGTGAAAGCGCCCGGGGGGCCTCGGAGACCCGTTCTACCACGGTCTCCTCGGGAGCCGACCTTCCACTCGGGTTCAGCGCCACGATCTCGTACGGGCTGACCCGGACCGATCGCTTCCAGCTGCTCGGCGTCGGGTTTTCAGAGACGGTGACCCGCCAGCGCGAGTGGCCGGTGGGTACCCTCCGCTGGACTCGCACCTTCCGCGGGGGACCATTTGCCCTGGTGGCGGCCGGCGCGGGTCTCAGGCAACGCTCCGGTACCTCGACTCAACCGAGCGGTGGCGGGAGCGTTGCCACCAGCTCAACCTCATCGTACGCGCTCACGCCGGATGTGCAGTTTTCTTTCCGCAATGGCCTGGCGTTGACGGTGAGCTTGGGAACGCGGTCCCAGCGGACGGAGAACAACGGAAACGCCACCGAGCTGGATCAGGATGACGTGGTTGGCTCGCTCAACTACTCTTTCGCCATGCCGGCGGCGATCAGCCGGGCGCGAAAGCAGGTTCGCTCCACGCTGACCGCCCTTTCTTCCAAGACCCTCACCTGTCTGGAGCAGAGGGACGACCCCGGGTGTACCGCCATCTCCGACGTCCGGCGTCAGGAGATCCGCGGGGGCCTCGATACCGACCTGCTCAAGACGGTGAGCGGTGGCCTTCAATTCGGTTATTCGATCAACGACGCACGTCACGTGAGCCGCCGAACCTCCCAGATATTCGTGTTGCTGAACTTCCAGCTGTCGCTCTATGCCGGGGACTATAGGTAGGGCGGGAAGGACGGGAAGGACGGGAAGAAGCTAGCTTACAGCCCAATGTTCTCAACGGTCCACAACCCATAGGCCTCATGCGCTTTCCCGCCCTTCCCGTCGTTCCCGTCCTCGCCGCCCTGGCCCTCTCCGCCTGCCGAGAGAAGCCCCGTCCTCCCCAGGAGTTCGATGGTGCGAGCGCCCTGGGATACATCCAGACGCAGGTCGCGTTCGGCCCCAGAATTCCGGGAACCGACGCCCACCGGCGGATGGGAGACTGGCTCGACAGCCTGCTCCGTCAGCGAGCCGATACGGTCATCGTTCAGAGCTGGGCCCATCGCACGGCACGGGGAGACGCGCTGCCGCTCCGGAACTTCATCGCCCGGTTCAATACCTCGGCGGAGAAGCGGCTCCTCCTCTTGGCTCACTGGGACAGCCGACCCACCGCGGACAGCCCCCGGTCGCGCGACTCCACTCAACCGGTCCAAGGGGCGAATGATGGGGGATCGGGAGTCGCCGTGTTGCTCGGCGTGGCGGATGTTCTGAAGCGCACTCCTACCGGAGTTGGCGTTGACCTCCTGTTCGTGGATGGCGAGGACTACGGTGACTTCACCAAGGATTCGGCAGACGTGCTGATCGGATCGCGCTACTACGGGGCACATCAGTTGCCCGGACCGCGTCCGCTCTACGCCGTTCTGTTCGATCTCGTGGCCGACAAGGATCTCCAGATCTACCAGGAGGGCAATTCGCTGGTCGGCGC
>DATBSM010000242.1:0-10806 GCA_036559785.1 Gemmatimonadales bacterium | reverse complement strand
CGGCGCAACGTATCCACGGACCAGTCGAACTCGTGATTACCGATGGCGGCCGCGGTGAGACCAAGGTGGTTGAGCGCGTCGATCATGGACCGGCCGGCGGTGACATTCGAGAGGAAAGTGCCCTGCATCTGATCACCAGCGTCGAGCCGCAGTACCGGGCAACCGCAGTCGGCATCGAGACTGTCCATCAGGCCCTTCAGTGCCGCCAAACCGCCTGCCCGGCGGCCCTCGGAGTCCGTCTTCGGCAGCAACGACCCATGAAGATCCGCGGTCGCGAGCACCCGGAGGAGGATGGTATCCCGCGCCCCGGCGGGCAGCAGCCGGGAGGGAATCCGAAAGCGCGCGCGCAGGGTCGACGCCGCGGTCTCGGGAACAATCCGCCACTCACGGGCGGCGTAGTCGGCCGGATCGATCACCTTGCGGGTCCGGATTTCCTCGATCAGGAGCTCCCGGATGTTCTCCCCCTTGTCGTACACGACCGGTGCCCCCCGAAGCATGCTGTACCCACCAGCCCCGGTCTGTCGATGGCTGTTCACCGCAAGGCTGAAGCTGGCGGTACGGCTGACCGGGCGGCGCCGGAACGACAAGTTTCGGATCCGATCTCCCAGGGGCCGCCGCAAGTCCACGTCGTACCGCACACCGGCGATGACATCGTAGTCGTAGCCGGGCACGCTGTCGTTGATCGAGACTCGTCCGACGGCATCGGTGCGATAATACCGGACGCTGTGCTCCAGGTACTCCTTTAGTTGCGCGCCACTGATGCGCACCACCCGCAGGGTATTATCGAAGGGATATAAGCCGATCATCTGCCGCATCCGGATCGTGCCGCTGTCGAAGCCGGCCCGCAGGTCGAACGCCGACGCGGCCGAGAGGTCAGCGCCGGTGCGCTTGAGCTGCACGGCGTTCACGAAATTGAGAATCGGAGTGGGCTCCAGCCGTGCGCTCGCCGCCCGCATCGCCCCGGTGGCCTCGCCGATCGCGACATCCGCCCATTGGAGCACCGCTTCATGGGCCGGCGCCAGGCGCTGGACCAGCCGACCTGATGGAACCGTGCCAGCCGTCGAGATGAGCTCGCCACGGATCCGCACCGGTCTCCATCGCCCGTCTTCTCGAACCAGGTCCACGTGGGTAACCGAAACGCTCGCGCCGTTGGGCCGGGGCTGCACGAAGTGAACGCCTCCCAGCACCGAATCCCGCAACTCCCGGTGTGAGTGGCCCACTACCACGAGATCCGGCCGGTACGGAAGGCCCGCCAGCGAGGCCGCCTCGTTCTCACTGCCCACACCCGACGTGTCGTAGGAGCCGGGTCCTCCTAAGCCGCTGTGGACCAGAGCGACGACCAGGTCCGACTCTCGCCGCAGCGCCTGGATGACCGGTCCCGCCGCGATGGAGATGCGGTCCACCCGGAGCTTTCCCTGAAGCTGATCGCGATTCCACACCGCGGTTCCCGGTGTGGTGAAGCCGGTGATTCCGACCCTTACGCCCTGACGATTCAGGACGGCGTAGGGCTGGAAGAGCAGCGAGTCACCTGGCAGCGCGTGGAGGTTGCCGCTCACGTAGGGAAACGCGGCACCGGCGAGGGTCAGGCGCATCAGCCTGAGGCCCCAATCGAAATCGTGGTTGCCCGGCGTCGCAACGTCGTACCCGGTCAGGTTCATGGCCTCGATGACCGGATTGGGATCGCGGGGGGACACCCGGGCAAAGTAGGTGGCGAACGGGTCACCCTGGATCAGGTCACCTGCGTCGACCAGCACCACTTGGCCCGGATACACGGCCCTCAGCGAGTCAACGATCGTGGCCACGCGGGTCAGCCCCCCAGTGGACGGCTGGTTGGCGACGTAGTCCCAATCGGTGGCGTGGCCGTGGACATCCGTGGTCGCCAGGACGACAACGTGGGCCGTGTCCTGGAGCGAAGCCGATAGTAATGTGAGTGTGGTGAACAGGGTGAGCATCGGGGAAATATCGGGAGGGGCAGGATAGGCGGGAAGGGGCCTTCCCGCCCCTTGCCTTCATCCGCCTGCGGATATATATGTTTACGCGCATATGAACACCACGTCCGCTGCCGACCTGCTGGTGACGGTTGCGGAGCCCACCCGGCTCCGGATCCTGAACTGTCTTGCCGCCGCCCCCCTGTTCGTCTCCGACCTCCAGGCAGTGCTGGATCTGCCACAGCCGACCGTGTCTCGGCACCTTCAGGTGTTGCGACGGGCCGCCCTGGTCCGGGACACACCCATCGCCCAGTTCGTGTTGTACCGTCTGCGTCACGACAGCGGGAAGCATGGTCGCATGCTGGCGGCGATCCTCGAGGCCGTGGTGCACGACGACGGCGAGATGCGTGCGGAACGGCACCGCGCGGCGGACCGCAGTCGCACTCACACCCGAAGCCGTGTTCAGGAGCCGCCAGCCAGCCGGCCAGCAGCCCGACAGAAGAGGCCCTCATGACTCACCGCATCCTCGTCGTAGACGATGAGCCGGACATTACCGCGCTGGTCGCCTATCACCTGGCCAAGGCCGGCTTCAGGGTCTCCACCGCCGCCAACGGCACCGACGCGCTGAAAGCGGCGCGGGAAGAGCGCCCCGACATCGTGATCCTGGACCTGATGCTCCCGGGGGTGTCGGGCTACGACGTCCTGGCCGAGCTGAGGAAGCGGGAGGAGACCCGCGAAGTCGGCGTCATCCTCCTGACGGCCCGCCGGGAGGAAACCGATCGGATCCGGGGCCTCTCGCTCGGAGCCGACGATTATCTCACCAAGCCGTTTTCGCCCCAGGAGCTGTCACTCCGGGTCGGCGGCCTGCTGCGACGCCTCGGGTCACCAGCGGTGACTGCCGGCTCGACCCTCACCGCCGGATCCATCTCGATCGACCGCTCGGCTCACCGCGCCACGATCCACGGCCAGGAGCTCAGTCTCACCGCCACCGAATACAAGCTGTTGCTCACGCTGGTCGAGCGGAGGGGCCGGGTACAGTCCCGCCCCCAGCTCCTGGAGATCGTCTGGGAAGCACAACCAGACATCCAGACCCGGACGGTGGACATGCACGTGCAGCGGCTCCGCACCAAACTAGGTGAGGCCGGCAAGATGATTGAGACAGTGCGGGGTTTCGGTTATCGGTTCAGAGGCAACGAGCGAGGGGCCAAGAGCCGGTGACCTTTGTCAAGCGGCTGGTGCTCGGCTCCGTCCTCATCCTCGTGCTTGCGGTCTCGATTCTGCTCTGGGTAGCCGAGCGCTCCCTCCGGCGGGATCTCGAGGGCGACATCGGCCAGAACCTGGGGCGGGAGGCCCGGTTGGTGCGCGAGGCCCTGCCGGCAGACTCGACTGGCTGGCAGACCGATATCCACCAGCTGTCGGCCCAGACCGGACATCGCATTACCCTGATCGATCGGCATGGCTGGGTCCGAGCCGACAGCGACTTTCCGGCCGGCCCGCTTCCGTTCATCGAAAACCACAGCGGACGTCCCGAAGTGCGCGCCGCGCTGGCGACCGGTCGCGGTGTTGCCCGGCGCCGAAGTGAGACGGTCGGCCGTTCGTTCCTCTACGTCGCCATCCCGGGAGGACCAGGAGTGATCCGGGTGGCGGCGGACCTGGACCAGGTGGACGAGGTGGTCCGGAGCGCTCAAAGTGCCGTCGCCGGCGCCGCGCTACTCGCGCTCCTGGTGGGAAGCCTGCTCGCCTTGCTGGCAGGACGCTCCATTGCTCAGCCGCTCATCGCCATTGGCGCCGCCGCGCGAGCCATCGCGGCCGGAGCCCCTCCTCGATTTCCCCGCTCCGGCATTCCCGACATCGACGGGCTGGTCCAAGCGTTGCGACAGATGCACCAGCAGCTGGGCGATCGCTTTGACGAGCTTCGGCGAGAGCAGGCCGAGACGGCCGCGCTGGTCGAATCGATGGTGGAGGGAGTCATCGCGACCGACGAGCGGGGCCGCACCGTGACGGCCAACGCGGCAGCCCGCCGTCTCCTCGGCTACGAGGTGGCGGACCCTCTTCCCGACCTGCCGGAGCTCTTCCGGGTGAAGGCGGCGCGTGAGGTCGTAGATGCCGTGCTGCGGGGTCAGGCGGTAGAGGACCGGGAGCTCGAGATCGACGGGCGCGCCATTCTCATGAACGCCCGCCCGCTCCCATCGGGTGGCGCGGTGCTGGTGATCCACGACCTGACGGAGCTTCGGCGGCTCGAGGCCGTGCGTCGGGATTTCGTGGCCAACGTGTCGCACGAGCTCAAGACCCCGCTGACCTCGATCTCGGGGTACGCCGAGACACTGCTCACGGACACACCGGAGCCGGAGACGGCCCGCCGATTCCTGAGCACCATCCTCGACAACGCCCGACGCATGCAGCGGCTGGTGGATGACTTGCTCGATCTCGCCCGAATCGAGGCAGGACGTTGGCAGCCGGAGCCGGAGCCACTGCAGGTGCGGGACGCGGCCCTGGAAGTCTGGAACGAGTTTGCCGAGCGGGCGGGGGTGCGCGGGGTACAATTCGAGGTGGATATCGCTCCTGGCGCGGAGACGGTGGAAGTGGATGCGGATGCCCTGCGCCAGATCCTCACCAATCTACTCGACAATTCGCTTCGCTATACCGCGCGCGGAGGCCGGATCCTGTGCCGGGGCCGCCTGGAAGGCTCCGGCGTGGCGATCAGCGTGATGGACAACGGCTCCGGAATCTCCCACGAGCACCTGCCGCGCATCTTCGAGCGGTTCTACCGGGCCGATCATTCCCGCTCACGGGAAGAGGGCGGCACCGGGCTGGGACTGGCCATCGTCAAGCATCTGGTCGAGGCGCACGGAGGCAGAGTCTACGCCGAGAGTGAGCGGGGAGCCGGCACCACGGTGACGTCCTGGTTTCCGGTCAGCGCTTCCTGACCCTCGCAGACCTCCCGATAGCTCGAGTCCAGCCGGTTCAGCTCCCGCTCCCAGGTGAGCGCTTCGGCGGTGCGCCTCGCACCCTGGCCAAGCCGGTGGGTCAATCTCCAATCCTCCGCCAGCCTCACCATCGCTCGAGCCATGGCACCCACATCACCCGCTGTATACGCCAGGCCATTCCTGCCGTCTCGCAGATGATCCCGCACGCCGCCGGCAGGGGCGGCCACGACTGGGAGGGCGCTGGCCATGGCCTCGAGCACGACCAGGCCGAGGGTTTCGGTCACCGAGGCAAAGACGAACGCGTCGCAGTTGGCGTAGAGATCGGGCAGACGGCTGCGCCGGTCGAGAAAGCCCAGGAACGTGACGCCGGGCGGTGCCGCGGCCCGGAGCTCCGCCTCACAGGGACCTGTCCCCGCCATGATGAGGTGGATCACCCCACGGGGCAGGGTTTCGTTCGCAAGCCGGAAGGCGTGGATGATCTGCTCGGCCCGCTTTTCTGGAGCCAGCCGGCCGACGTAAAGGAAGGTGAACCGGCTGCCCATGCCCAGGGCCGCGCGCATTGCCTGACTGCGGCGCCCCGGGTGAAATAACTCGGCATCGACTCCCCTGCCCCAGACTTCGACGTTGGCCACGTCGAGCCGCAACAGGTCCTGGCGGGAGATGGTCGATGGAGTGAACACCCGGCGGCTCCGGCGATGGAAGCGGCCCAGGTAGGACGTCACTGCTCCGCGGAGCCAGGAGGTCCCATACGCATCGGCGTAGCGGGCGAAGTCGGTGTGATAGGACGACACCAATGGAACCCCAGCCCGCGCCGCGGCGATTTGGCCCATCCGGCCGACCCCAAACTCCGTCGCGCAGTGAACCAGGTCCGGCTTGAATCGCTTGATGAGATCGTGAATGGAGCCGGGACGTGGTAGCGACAGCCTCACCTCGCGATAGCGGGGCAGCGACACGCTGGGAACGCTGAAGACTTCAACCGACCTGTCTCCGCTACCCGGCTGTTCGCCCCACACGGCCTCGGCATCGGGATATCGTGGCGCGACGACCGCACACTCCCAGCCGCGGCGGGTCAGACCTTCCACCGACAGGGATGTCACCACGGAGACCCCATTCAGCTGGGGCGGGTAGGTGTCGGTACAGTACAGAACGCGCATTGCTGCTCCGGCCATGGACAACAAGTTGCCGCCGGTGGGTCACAGTCCGGTGAAGCTTCGGTCTCGATTGGTATCGAAGGTCAGGGCGGGTCGTTACCGACCCGTAGCCGGTTTGCGGTGAGACAGTTGCGGCATCCGGCCATCTTGATTGGCATATGGATACAGCCATCCTGGCCCGGCTCGGCGCGCACGACCGCGCGCTTATGCAGTGGTGCGTCATCGCCCCCTCGGCGTCCCGGTTCTCTCGCCTGGGGTGGACCGCCATCACTCACCTGGGGGGCTCAGTCCCGTCGCTCCTGGCCGCCGGTATCCCGCTGCTCGCGTGCTGTGCGGCACACCAGGCAGCCAAGCTCGCGCTTATGACCGTCGTGGTATCTCATCTGCTGGTACAGGTGGTCAAGCGGACGGTGGCGCGGCACCGCCCGGCCAAAGTCGTGAGGCTGGTAAGCCTGGTGAGGGAGCCGGACTGCTTCTCATTTCCGTCCGGCCATGCCACGGCCTCGATGTCGGTGGCACTAGCCTATGGTGTCGCGATACCAGTGCTTGCGGTGCCACTCCTGGTCCTGGCACTACTCGTGGGCTTCTCCCGTGTCCGGCTGGGCGTGCACTACCCGAGTGACGTCTTGGTAGGCCAGCTGATCGCGGCCGGCACCGCCAGCGTCCTCACGGCGGCGATGTAACCTCACAGCTTGTTGGCGAAGCTGAGAATCTTGTAGCGGCCACGCCGCTCCACGATCTGACTGATGAGCCCAACCGACAGGGACTTCCCGCGCAGGTCGCGAAGATGCAGCACGCAGGGGCCCACCACGGTGTTCTCTCCTTCCCGACTCGATCCCTGACCACAGTCATGACTCAAGAGCTGAAATCGTTGCCCGCCATAGATGGCTAGCGCGCGGCGTACCCCCCGCTCGCTCCTCTGCTGCAGCAGGTCCCACATGAGGCCGGGACCCAGATCGTACGGCGGCAGGCCTTGTGGATTCGTGGGATAGTACAGGTAGCCAAACTCAGCCCGACTGACCGCCATCGAGGCCAGAGCAGCCGTATCGCGATCTCCGAGCGCCTTGACGAACGCCGCCACCAGCGAGTCGCGGCTTGCGTAAGGGCTCTTTAGCTCTCCCACCGGGGTCAGGCTCAGCTGAAACCGGCGGAGCGCCTCGGCCCGGGGCAGAATGCTATCGACCACTCGAGCCGGCTCGTGTTGTGCCCGCCTCGGGGTGCGATCGCAGGAGACCGTCGCGTATCCAAGGATCAGCAGCAGGTAAGCCCTCCACTCCATCCGCATCAGTCTCCCGTAAATAGCCGACGGGCAGACCGCCAAGGCTCGGCAGTCTGCCCGCCAGATGCATTCTTATTTAGTTCGTGGCGTAGCTGGTCCAGCCCTGCCACCACTTCGCACCGGCAGGATCGGCCGCTCCGAAGTAGGTCGTGTTGGTGAGCGATCCACCAAAGTATGTCCCGGTGTACGCCGGAGGGATGACCACCGTTCCGCCACCGGTGGCAGCCGGCGACCCGGCAGCCGGAGTCCAGTCGAGAGACGCGGCCGTAAGACTGGTGAAGAGGGACGCCGCCGTTGCCGCGGACGTGACGTGGTTGGACGCCGCGAACGCCGCTGCCTTGCCGAAGTTGGTACCGGCATCGTCGTCGTAGTTCAGCGCATTCTCCGCCAACAACAGATTGGAGACGTTGAGCGAATCAGTGGTCATCATCGTGTTGGTCTCCGGATCGCGGACCGAGAGCCCTTGCCTCTGCCACCGTGCTACGATGCCGTTGGTGAGATACCCGCCAGTGCCCCGGCGCAGGACCATCCCTAGGTCGCCCGAGCCGGTGAGCACGGTTCCGGTGCCAGGCCCCACGAGCGTGAAGTTCGCGAATACCGGAACCGAGTAGGGCACGGAGGCGAATCCGAGATCGCAACCGGTCCCGTTGCAGCCGTCGGCCTCGAACCCCTCCGGATCGACCGCCTGGGTTCCGCTGTTCGGCGCGGGAGTCAGGCGGGTGGACTGAAACGCGATGAGGAACTGATTGCGGCCGCGGTACCCCTCGGTCCAGTCGAAGTGGTCGTCGCCCGCCTCGTAGGACACCAGATAGCGACCGTCTACCGCTCCGCCCCACCACTCGAAGGAGTCGTCCAGACCAGCGAGCGACTGCACGTATTCCATGGTGGTGCCGGAGCCTACCGCGTACATCGAAAGGCTGTTGAGCTCCTGGCCGGCACCGCCCGAGACGTCGTAACCGGCAAACTCGATCCGGACGTACCGCAGCGTCCCGCTGTTGTCAGCGTTATCCGTGCCGCCGGAGTAGGGCTCGGTGATGCCTGCCGGACCCTCGGTAAGCACGGTGCCCGAACGGTTGACGACGCCGTTCCCAATGATGATGATGCCGCCCCAGTCGCCCGGCGCCCTGGAGCCGGCCGGCTTGGACGAGGTGAACACAATTGGCGCGGCCGCGGTGCCCTGGGCGTCAATCTGAGAGCCCCGGAGGATCCAGAGCGAGCTTCCCAGCACCGCCGCATCGCCCACAATGGTCGTGCCCGCCGGGATCGTCAGGGTGCTACCGCCGCCGAACTTCACATAGCCCGACAGGGTATAGAGCGTGTCGGCGGACAACGTCCGGTCGGTGGTGTAGTTCCCGCTGAGCGTCGCAACCGCGGCGCCCGGGACAGTCACGCTGGCCGCGGCGCTGAACGTGCCGGTGCCGCTGGCGTTGACCGCCGCCACCCGGTAGCTGTACGCCACGCCGGCGGTTGTCGCGCCGTCGGTGTAGCTGGTCGTGGCGATCGAGCCACCGATTGCTGCAAACACGCCGGGCGCCGAGGCGTCCGCCCGCTCCAGCGTGTAGCTCGTCGCACCCGTCACAGCATTCCAACTGACCAGGACAGAGGTAGCGCTCTGGGACGTAGCCGTCAGCCCCGTTGGAGCGGGAGGCGTCGCCGGGGGAGCAGTGGTGTCATCGCCACAGGCGACTAAACCGGTGCCCAGAACTGCCGCCAACGCGGCCGCTCGGAGCATACGCAGGGAGAACTGCATTCACGTCCTCGTAGGGAAAAGGGTTCGCATGGTCGACATTCCAGCGCACAAGAGAATCAACGAATCGGTTTCTCGGATTCGGTACGTCCAAGTCACGATCAGGTCACTCCTCTCAGGGTTGCCAGCTGGCGCCGAGCGAGAACACCCGGCCGGCCCGATACTCCACCCGGGTGACGCCGCCTTGTAGCACTCTATAGGGGCTATCCAACAGATTTCTCGTATCCAGTCTGAGTGTTGTTCCGCGCGTGACGGGGACCTGGAGCGAGAAATCGACGACGTGGCGAGCCTGCTCATATGCGTCGGGGAACGGCAGCGCGCCGGCCTCCACGATCCTCGGCCCTACCACGTTGTAGAGGGCCGTCGCACTGAGACCGTTGGTGGCCGCGTAGGTCAGGCCGCCATTCACCACGTACTCGGCCTGCCCGACCATTGGACGGTCACTGCTGGTGAGTGCGCTGATATCGGTGTTGCCTGGGGTGATCTTGCTCTGCATGAGCGTGGTATTGGCGAAGACCGAGAGCGGGGCCAGTCCCGGGGCCACGAAATCGAGGCTCTTTCTCAGCTCCAGCTCGACCCCGTAGTTGTCAGCATGTTCGGCGTTTACGAAACTGTTGGCGAGCCCGCCGGTCTGATTCACCAGTATTTTCTCGATCGGATCCTCGAAGCGCTTGGCGAAGAGTGCGATGCTGAGAAGCTCACCGGAACGGGGATACCACTCCCACCGCAGGTCGTAATTTTGAATCAGCGCCCGCTGCAGATTCGGGTTTCCGAAGGTGATGATCCCCCCGATTGGCTCGAACGAGCTGACGCTCGCGATCTCGCGATACTCGGGACGGGACAGGGTCTGACTGGCCGAGACGCGGACAGTCTGATTCCCGGTCAGCTGGTAGTTGAGCGCCAGCGCAGGCAGGACATCGGTATTGTTTCGCGTAGTGGTGGAGGCGAGTCCCTGGGGGCTCAGCGTGTTCAGGTCGAGGGTCCAGTGTTCCAGCCGAGCTCCGCCGATGAGACGCAGGGCGGAGCCAAGCGGAAGCTCCAGCTGGGCATAGCCGGCGCTGAGGTGATCCCGCGCGTCGTAGCGTCCGCCATTGGCGTTGATGAACAGCGACAGGCGGCTGTCTTCCGCATACGGGCCGGCAAAGATCTGCTCCGGCGCCACCTGGCGGTCCGCTTCGGACAGCGCCCGATTGGTGATATCGAAGGCCCGGCTGTCCACGTCTCGGCTCACCGCCCGGTAGGAACCCCCTACCTTAATGCTCGCTGGATTGCTGGAGGAGCCGAGCAGCACCCGGTAGTTTCCTCCTCCTTCGTAGCTGCTCTCGCCCAGATCGCCGAACGTGCGGGTGGCCGACCGGGGCCCGCCGAGCCACGCAGTCGGGTGGGAGACTCCGGTCGCGGGATCGATCTGGGTGATGTAGGCGATGTCGGAGCGGTCGGGCTCGTATCGGTCCACCCGTGAGGCTGAGAACGACCAGTCCACCAGATGACGCTGGCCGAGGAGGTGCTCGCCGGTCAGTTGATGAGATCGGACGGTCCGCTGGGTGAAGGTGAGCCGGGTGACATCGAGATCCACCGCGAACTCCTCGTTCTCCCCCGCCAGCTCTGTCGCCTCGTTGTCGCCGCCTCTATTGTAGGTGTTGTTGAAGGAGAGCTTGCTGCCGGCGCCGATCCGGGTGCTGAGATTGAGAATCCCGCCCCAGAGCACGCTGTTACGCGCCGTGCCACCCCGGCTTTCATTCAGGGGCTGAAAGCCGCCGCTGGTTGCCATGAT
>DATBSM010000241.1:0-6304 GCA_036559785.1 Gemmatimonadales bacterium | reverse complement strand
GCGCTGGCGAGCATCGCCGTGTGGTTCGAGGACGAGGAGCTGGCCTCGCGCGTCGTCGAGGGCGTAAGTGGGATCGTCACTCATCTGCTGCACGGATTCGGGGAAGACGGCATGTGGTACGAGGGGGACAACTACCACCTGTTCGCGCTGCGAGGGCAGCTTCTGGCCATGTGGTGGGCCCGGAAGGCCGGCGTCGATCTCCTGGCCGACCCCAGCCTCGCCGAGCGACTGGCCCGCGCGCTCCGGGCGCCTGCGACCACCGCGCTACCCGACTCGACGTTTCCGGCCCGGAAGGACTCCCGCTTCGGAGTGTCGCTGGCGCAGCCGATGTACCTCGAGCTCTGGGAGATCGGTCTCGCGCGGGTGGGCGGTGCGGAGCAGCAAAGCGACCTCTGGAGCTGGCTGCGCCGGCTCTATCAGTCGCCGGCGCCAAAGGCGCAGACCTTCGACTCCTATCTCCATGAGGCGGGAGAGCCCACCCCCGAACCGGTGCGACATCGGGCAGATCTTTCCTGGTGGGCGCTGCTGGAGATGGTCCCGTCACTGCCGTCGGAAACCGGGGCTTGGTCCCCCGGCAACGTCCTGGTGGAAGGCCAGGGTCTCGCCGTGCTTCGGCAGGGAAACCGGTACGCCAGCCTTGAGGCCGGGACCTGGGGCGGCGGGCACGGCCACCCCGACCGCCTCAACCTGGTGCTTCACGCCAACGGCGAATACTGGTTGCCCGACTTCGGTACCGGGTCCTACGTGGCGCGGGATCTGTTCTGGTACCGCTCGACGCTCGCGCATAACGCGCCCCGGCTGGACGGTGTTTCGCAGTCTCCTGGGGACGCGGCCTGCGACAACTTCGAACAGCGTGGGGAGTGGGCCTGGGTGCGAGCCCGTTACCGCGAGATGGTGCGTACCCTGGTTTCCGGGCCCTCGTACCTGCTCGATGTGGTCGAGCTGGCGTCCAGCGAGGATCACGTGCTGGAGCTCCCCTGGCATCTGAGCGGGCGGGTCGAGGTGGAGCCGGCAGGGAATTGGGTTCCGGCCGAGCTTTCCAGCGAGTTTGTCCGTCAGGTAGAGCGATTCGTGCCTGCATCGAGTGCGCCGCTCGTGCTCCACGCCCGGGGCGCCAAGGCAACGCTGAGCGTCCGCATCGCCTCGGACGTCGAGCTGCTCCGGGCCGTGGCTCCCGGTGCTCCCGGAACGGCCGAGCCGGTGCCCTTTTTTCTACTGCGGGCCAAGGGTCGGAACCTCCGCCTGGTCTCTGTGCTGGAGTCCACCACGGGCCAGCCCGTCGTTCGTTTGGTCCGCGCCGACGCGGGTGCCATCGAGGTGGAGACCGCGGCCGGGGTGGACCGCCATGTGGCCACCGCCGAGGGCTGGGAGGTTCGGGGGCCGAAGGAGTCGGTGCAGCTCGCGGGTAGCCGTCGCACCCCGACCGCGTTCGTCCCCCTGGTGTCGAAGGATCGCCCCCTGGTCACCCAGGGATCAGCGCTTCAGATAGTTCATGCTCCCGCGCTCGACGGAACGCTGGAGGGATTCGCGGAGAGCGAACCGCTTCAGCTCGACCACGAGGATCAGTATCGCCGGAGCGAACAACCTTACGCGGGTCCGGACGAGTTTTCCGCAACCGCCACGGTGAATTGGAACGATGAGGGGCTCTTTCTCGCCGTAGACGTGGTGAAGCCCGAGGTCATTGCCCGCGATCCCGGGTCACGGCCGCTACGACTGGACAACGAGCCGGATGAGATCCACAGCGATGGGATCCAGGTGTATCTGACATTGCCGTACGACGAGAGCGTGATCGGCATTCTCGTCGTGCCTTCCGCAGAAGAGGGGGCGCTCATTGCCCGCGGCATTGCCGGGACCGATGGGTCATCCGAGATGGTTCGAGGCGGCTGGCAGCCCACCGAATCGGGCTACCGGATCACCGCCGCGATCAGCCCGCCGGGCTGGAGCACCATGCGCAGGGGGGAAGCCATCGGGTTCGATCTTCTGGTGAACGAAATGCAATCCGAACGCCTCAGGCGGGCGGGGCAGCTGGTGTGGAGTGGCGGTGGAGGATGGGTCTGGCTGCGTGGCGACCGGCAGGATCCGGCGAGGTTCGGTACGCTCGAGTTGCGCTAACAACAATTTTCAGCGAGGAAAGTTGACCCTACACGTCGCCGGCTTCACTTCCACCGGCAGCAAGAACCCCGAGATTCTCTTCGGTGCCCTCGGCCCGGACCTCCCAGTCAGAATGGTCCGCTCCTCGGGATGCCGGGTCTGGGACGAGAACGACCGCGAGTACATCGACTACATCATGGGTCTGGGCTCGGTCGCACTCGGCTACGGCTACTCCGAGGTCACCCGCGCCGCGGTCGAAGCCATAGAGGATGGCGTCGTCGGTCCACTGGCTCCCGTGCTGGAAGAGGATTTGGCGGCGCAGATCTCGGGTCTCATACCGTGGGTCGAGCAGGTCCGCTTCCTCAAGACCGGCGCGGAGGCAATGGCGGCTGCCGTGCGGCTCGCCCGGGTGGCCACCGGCCGGGAGCGAATCCTGGGCTGCGGCTACCATGGGTGGCTCGACTGGAACCAGCCCGCCCAGGGCGTGCCTCGTTCAACTCGCGATCTGTATGGGGAGCTCCCGTTCAACGATGCGGGCGTCACCCGAAAACTCATCCGGGCCGCCGGCGATGGCCTGGCCGCCGTGGCCTTCGAGCCGGTCATCCATCGCGAGCCCGACCCGGAATGGCTGGCGGTTCTCCGTGAGGAGACGGAGCGCGTCGGCGCGCTCCTAATCGTGGATGAGATCAAGACGGTGTGCCGGATCGCGGTAGGCGGTGCCTGCGAGCGCTACGGCACCCGCCCTGACCTGGTCGTCATGGGCAAGGCGCTGGCCAACGGCTTTCCGCTGGCTGCCGTCGGTGGACGGGCCCAGGTGATGGCCGGTGTAACCCGGACCTGGATCTCCTCCACGCTCGCCACCGAGTTCGTCTCTCTGGCCGCGGCGCGGGCCACACTCGACGTGATGGTCGCGCGCCAGGTGCCGCAACACCTCGGCCGGGTGGGTGCACGGTTACGGGATGGGCTGGTTCGGCTCCAACAGGCACACCCCGAGCTCGTGACCGGGGTAGGAGGCATTCCGGAGATGTGCTTCCTTCAATACGCCGATGAGACGGTCTCGCGGGCCGTCACCGCGGCCTGCGCCCGTTCGGGACTTCTCTTCAAGCGCTCGGCCTACAACTTCGTTTCTCTGGCTCACGACGAGCCGCTGATCGATCGCACGCTCGAGCTGCTGGCCCAAGCCCTCTCGACCGTGGCAAAACCAGCCTAGATTGGGGTAAAAGGAGGACGATATGTCCAGCCGCAAGCCAACCGTGGATGACCTCGACGACGTAGACGACGAAGATGGTGCTGTCGAGGAGGAGATTTCCGAGGAAACTGATCTGACGCTCGTCGTGGAGACCGCGGACGAGGTGCTGATGGGAAGCGATCCTCGACTCGAGGGGGCCATCAATCCAGACCAGCTCGAGGAAGAGGAGCTGGTAGGAGAGGAGGAGGTATAGCGCCGCTCATCGACGTTCACGCCCACTTTCTCCACGACCGTTCTCCGCGCAGCGACTGGCAGGAGCGTAACGCCAGCCGGCTGCGCGCGGGGGAGCGGGTGGGAATCACGGTCCACGTCGCGTCGATCCTGGGTAGCTGGGGCCTCACCTCTCCCATCTACTTTCCATCACCCGCCGATATCGGGCATGGCAACGACTGCCTGTTGGGGCTACAACGAGCCCACCCCACCCGCATCCGCGGTTACTGCGTCGTCAATCCCAACTTCCGCGCTCACGCCCTGGCCGAGCTCAAGCGCTGTCTCGATGCCGGCATGATCGGGATCAAGCTGGCCGCCAGCCGGAGAGCCACTGACCCGCTGCTCGATCCCATCTGTCAGGTAGCGGCGCAACGGGGCGTGCCGCTGCTGCACCATATCTGGCAGCACCGGCGCCGGGAGTACTCGGGACAGGAGGCCTCGGACGCGGTCGAGCTCGCCGAGCTGGCGGCCCGTCACCCCAAGGTCAACTTCCTGCTGGCCCATATCGGCGGCGGCGGCGACTGGATCCACTCGCTGGCGGCCCTGCGCGATCAGCCAAATGTGTTCGTGGATCTCTCGGGCAGCGGGGTCGATGGCGGCATGCTCGAGGCATGCCTCGATGCGGTGGGGGTTGAACGCCTGCTTTGGGGTTGTGATCTGACCATCGATACCGGCTGGGCCAAGCTCAGATACCTGGAGCACCTTCTTTCCGCCTCCGATCTGGAGCTGGTCCGCTGGCGGAACGCCAGCCGCATTTTCCCTTCCACCGCGTTTACATCGGACTGATGCGACTCGACATCAACAGCTTCCTGGGGTCGTACCCGTTCCGGCGCGTGCCCGGCACATCACCGGATGCGCTGCTTCGGGCTCTCGACCGGGTTGCCGTCGATCAGGCGTGGGTCACCCACTTACCCGGCATCTTCTGGCGCGATCCGGCCGTGGGAAATCCCTGGCTGTATGAGACTACCGCTCGGCACGAGCGTCTCCGGCCGGTGCCGGCGGTGCATCCCGGCCTGAGCGGATGGGAAGCCGTCCTGACCGAGGCGCGGGCAGAGGGGGTGCCCGCAGTCCGTTGCGACCCGACCTACTATGGGCTCGATCCAACCGGCGCCGAGATGCGGGGCCTCGTCCAGGCCTGCGGGTCGGAGGGCCTGCCTCTGATGATGGCGGTGCGGCTGGAAGATGCCAGGCAGAGGCACCCCAACGACCGCGCGGCCGAGCTCCCACCGTGGGCGGTGCGGACGCTCCTCCGAAGCGACCCCCGGGTACGCCTCATCATTACCCACGCCGACCGGCCGTTCGTCGAGGAGGTCCACTTCGGTTCCACACCGGAGGAGGCCAGCCGGATCCTGTGGGACATCTGCTGGATCTGGGGCCCCCCGGAGGATCACCTGGAAACGCTGCTTCGCACTGTGGGGGTCGATCGCTTCGTGTTCGGCACCGGCCAGCCGCTGCGGCTGCCGGAGAACAGCGTGGCCAAGCTCGATCTGCTGGATCTGACTCCGGATCAGCGCTCCGCAATTGAGAGCGATAACGCTCTCGGTGTCACCCCGAGCGCAGCGAGGGGGCCTAAGTCACTACGCTAGCTGAGCGCCTCGACGGCGGGTTGATCCCCGCGGTGCCGGTGCCTTTCCGTGGCACCGACATGGATACCGAGGCCCAACGAGGCTACGCCCGGTGGATGGCGGCGCAGCCGATTGCTGGGGTGGCGGTGTGGGCACACACCGGCCGCGGCCCCCATCTGAGCGCGGATGCCCGCCGTGAAGTCCTGGAGACGTGGCGGGAAGCGATCCCTGACAAGGTGCTCATTGCAGGCGCGCGCGACATCAGCATGGCCATCGAGGCCCGACGGGGCAAGGCCGATGCACTGCTCGCCTTTCCGCAGCAGAACGATCCCATTGGGTATCACCAGCGGCTCAGCCGCGAGCTGCCGGTGATCGCTTTCTACCTCTATCAGGCTGCTGGCGGCGTCGCGTACGACGACGCGACGCTGCATGGAATCCTCGAGCTGCCCAACGTCATCGGGATCAAGGTAGCCACCCTGGACTCCGTCATGACCTTTCAGCGGATCGCAGCGGTACTCCGCCTGCATCCGTCGAAGCTGCTGATCACGGGTGAGGATCGTTTTCTCGGCTACTCCCTTCTGCTGGGGGCGCGTGCCGCGCTGATCGGGATGGGTGCCGCGCTTCCCGACCTCCAGGCCGACCTGCTGCGAGCCCGGGCGGCAGAGGACTGGCCGCGCTTCATTCTCCTCTCCGATCTGTGCGACCGCTTTGCCCAGACCACCTTCATCGATCCGATGGAGGGTTACATCCGGCGGATGCTGTGGGCCGCGGCGGCGGACGGCGGCTTGCCGCCCGATGCCTGTGACGATCCCTGGGGGACCCCACTTCCAGCCGATGAGCGTGAGGCAGTCGAGCGTATGGTCCGGGATGCGCGCGCGACTCGAGCATGACTTCGAGCGCTTCAAGCGCGAGCTGCCCCGCGACTTCGCCGATTACATCCGGGACGCCTACCGCATTGATCTGACCGCCCGCTACCTCGGCCGCACCCTGCCGCACCCGATCGGAAAAGGATCGGGCCAGCTTTCCCTCAGCCTGGAGCAGCTGGAGACCGACCGGGCCGCGGGACTCGCCTTCGTGGTGCTCAAGACCGTCATTGCAGAGGACCCCGCGGGGGAGAGGTCGATGGGGGCCTGGGCAGTGCATGAGACCCGGATGAAAGTGGAGCGGCGCCGGTCGGCCGGCGACCGTG
>DATBSM010000240.1:0-4143 GCA_036559785.1 Gemmatimonadales bacterium | reverse complement strand
GGACGGACAGGGAGGGATTCGAACCCTCGATACCCTTGCAGGTATGCCACCTTTCCAGGGTGGTGCCTTCAACCGCTCGGCCACCTGTCCTGACTCGTTGTCGGGCAGCAACTTAGCCATCTCGTAGGGGGAGGTCAACGTGAGGCTGCACCGGTGAGCGACGCTTTCATCACGGCTGCGGTGCGTACGCCTATCGGGCGCGCCGGCGGAATGTTGGCGGGTATTCGACCCGACGACCTGGCGGCGGCCGCCATTCGCGCGCTGATCGAGCGCGGCGGAATCCCGACCGAGCGAGTTGACGACGTGATCCTCGGTTGCGCCAACCAGGCCGGCGAAGACAACCGGAACGTGGCCCGGATGGCGGCACTTCTCGCGGGGTTGCCGGTGGAGGTGCCGGGACAGACGCTCAACCGCCTTTGTGGCTCGGGGCTGCAGGCGGTAGTTGCCGCCACGCACGCAATTCGCTCGGGTGAGGGAGACCTCCTGGTGGCCGGTGGAGTGGAGAGCATGACGCGGGCGCCTATGGTGATGCTGAAGAGCCCGCGCGCCTGGGATCGCTCACCGCCCACCACTGCAGACAGCACTGTCGGCTGGCGCTTCGTCAACCCGAGGATGCCCGCCGCCTGGACGATCTCGCTGGGCCAGACCGCCGACCGAGTGGGCCAGATGTACGGCATTGGTCGGCGCCAGCAGGAGGACTTTGCGCTGGAGAGTCAGCGCCGCGCGCTGGCGGCCGTTGCCGATGGGGTGTTCAAGGAGGAGATTGCTCCCCTGGAGGTTCCGGGAGCCGATGGGTCACGCACCGTCACCGCGGACGAGACGCCACGCGCGGGCCTTACTCCGGAAGCCCTCGCCCGTCTCGAGCCCGCCTTTGCGCCAAACGGGACGGTGACCGCGGCCACATCCAGCGGGATCAATGACGGAGCGGCGGCCTTGGCGGTGGTCAGCGCAGCGATGTTGCAGGAGCTCGGTCTCAAGCCCATGGCCCGGATCGTGGCCTCCGCGGTGGCCGGCGTCGACCCGAGTTGCATGGGACTCGGCCCGATTCCCGCCACTCGAAAGGCACTCGACCGCGCCGGGCTCACCGCAGCTGACCTTGACCTGGTGGAGCTCAACGAAGCCTTTGCGGTCCAGGCGCTGGCCTGCATCCAGGAGCTCGAGCTCGACCCGGCCCTGGTGAACATCTACGGTGGCGCCATTGCCCTGGGGCATCCGCTGGGCGCGAGCGGGGCGCGGATCCTGACCACACTCGTGCACGCACTCCGGCGCACCGGTGGACGCTACGGCCTTGCCACGATGTGTATCGGAGTGGGTCAGGGTATCGCGGTTGTCGTCGAGGCTACTTCTGACTGAACATCTCGCTCAACACCCGTCCCCTCGACCCGCCTGGCTCGCTGATGCCGAGCAGGTAGGCCAGAGTCGGCGCTACGTCGGCTATCGCAGCCATGCCGGGATAGGTGGCCGGCAGAATCCCGGCCCCGAACCAGAGTAGCGGTACCCGAGCGTCGTAGGACCAGGGAGAGCCGTGCGACGCGCCGGTCTCATGGGCCTCGGCAAGCCAATACGGCCTCATGCTGTAATAGATGTTCCCCGAGCGCGCCGGGTGGAAACTCAGCGCTGCGGGTGACTCAGGTAGCTGATTGAGGAGCCGCAGTTCGGTGGCGGTTATTGCCTGTTGGACGCCCGTAACCTTCTCCACTGCAACGCTGGCTTCCCGCTCCGCAGCCTGGACCGAAATTTTCCGCCGCTCCAAAGCGGGCAGATTGAGATAGATCCAGGGCGGTTCGTGATAGAGTACCCATCCGGGAGCCCCCAGCACCCCGAATCGCCGATCGAGGTGAGCGTTAATAGCGGCCGTAATGGCAGTGGGATTCACCCGGTGGCCTTTGCCCGCGCCTGGCTTGAGCGCTTCCATCAGCTCAGGAAGAGGGGCCACTCCGTGGTCGGCGCTCAGAATGATCAAAGTGTTGGCCAGTCCCACCTGCTTGTCCACGAACGCGAACAATCTTTCCAGCAGCCGATCGGTGCGAATGACGATATCCATCACTTCCTGGCTGTTCGGTCCGTATGCGTGCCCCACGCGGTCGATCGCTGAGAAACTGATGGCCAGCAGGTCGGGCACCGAGTCGCGGCCCAGGCCCTCTTCCGCCAGCGCCTTCATCGCGAACTCGGCGACGATGTCGTTGTGGAATGGGGAGTACTCCAGGCTGGTGACGAAACGCGAGACGGACGGCGCCATTTCACCGAGCCGATGAGGAAATACCCGGCCCCGGGCCCCGACGTCCTCCTCGCCCGGTACATCATCAGCCCCAATGGCATCGTACCTGGCCACCGGCAGTAGCCGCTCCCACATCTTTCCCGAGTAGGCGCTCATCGCCCCTGAGGCATTGAAGCGGCGAGCCCACTCCGGCAGGTCCTTGAGGTAGTACGTCGAGCTGACGAACAGGGTGTCCACCGTCCAGTATGCGGCATCGGCCAGGTGGCCCCCCATCATGATGGCGGAGCGGTCTTTTCCCGCCACGGCAATGACCCGGCTCCGTCCGGCGGAGGCCAGCTTCAGCTCGTCCCCTACGGTATTGCCAATGAGATTTCGAGGGGAGCGCCCTTCCTTCTGTACCCCTATCAGCTTGAACAGACTGTCGGCGGCGCAGTACACCTCGCGACCCGCGGCGGCATCGTACCAATCGTTATTGACGATCCCATTCACGTTGGCATAACTGCCGGTCAACACCACGGCGTGGCCGGGGCAGGTCGATGTCACCGCGTGCTCGTAACGTGCCCCGGCGAAGTTCGCCCCCCGCTCGAGGAACAGGTTGAAGCCACCGCGGCCGAAGTAAGGCCGGAAGCGTTGCAAGTAATCGGGCCGGAATTGGTCGATCATGATGGTCAGCACGAGCTTCGGCTTCGGGACCGGCGCCCCCGCGGCCGCGACGCTGGCCAGCAACACGATGAGAGAAATCAACGGCGTTCCTCTGCTGGGGTTCTGCGCGACTCGAACTCGGCTCTGGCCAGCCGGATGACCGCCAGCGCCTCGGACTTCTCCTTCTCGGTGTTCCAGTCCTTGTGATCCATGGCCTGCCGCTCCAGACGCCGGATCCAGGCGACAAAATAGTCGGCATCGGCCGTCGAGCGGATCGGCGCGCCGCCGACGGTCACATAGATCGGGCTGGTGGTGGCGTAGGGATAGAAATCCAGAACCGGATATTCCGGCCCATTCCCTCTGGCCCGCAGCAGATACCAGCCGCTTCCCTGCACCGGCAACCGTACCGTGGTCGAGACCCGGGTGCGATCACCGGTGAGCGGCACCTGCTGTATCACCTCTCCGTTGCGCACGATCTCGAGACGATCCACCGCCACGATCGAGTTCAAAGTTACCTTCGCCACAAGCTCGCGCCTGTCCGCTCCTACGGCCAGCTCGCTGCCCAGCTCCTTTCCATCGAGCGTGAAACCGAGCAGAGGTCCATTGGTGGCAAAGGTACGGCCGGCCTTGAGTGCCGCCAGCCAGCGCCGGTGATCGAGGGGTCCGGTGATCTTGGCGAAGACCCGGTTCATGCCCACTGGCCCCCGAAGCGAGGCGAAGTTGGCCATCGCATCGGTGCCCGCACCGGTCGGCAGACGAAAGCCGCAGTTCAACAGCCGGTACCACACCCGCGCCGTGGCCTCATAGTCGTCCACGAAGCCGATGGCCTCGTAGTAGTCCACTTTGCCCAGGGCGACATCCACCGGCAGCTCGTGGGTAAGTGGTTTCGCGGTGTCTGCCGGATCGGGATAGCTGTCGAACGGGTGGACGTAGCCGGTGAGCGCACCCTGCGCGTGGGCCTGGTCGAACACGGCGGCATTGGTGGGGTCGAGGCTCGCGGCCGCGGTATTCGAGTACCCGGCGTAACCGGGCAGGATGACGTTGCGCCGCAGCCCCAGGAGTCCACTGTGGCCCCAGAAGCTGGTGTGGTACTCCTGATCGTGCACGATCAGGGTCGACGTAGTGGAGACCGGATCGGGGCGGCCGCTGAAGTAGCCGATGTCCGGAACCCGTCCCTCCTTGTTCACGATGAGATTCTCCACCAGATGGAGATCCTCGGCACGAGCCTGGAACGCCAGATTGCGCGGGTCGTTTCGGTAGGCACCGCCATAGTTCATGTGCAC
>DATBSM010000239.1:0-18940 GCA_036559785.1 Gemmatimonadales bacterium | reverse complement strand
CGAACACCACGCGACCGCGGCTGACCACTTCGATCCAGCGGCCGTCCCGGTGTCGCATCCGGTACTCGATGACCCGGTACGGAACGGCATCCTGCAGGGCGGCATCGCTCAGCGGCACGGCCTTCAGAGCATCCTCAGGATGAATGCGGGCTCTCCACCACGCGCCTTCCTCGGGAACATCGTCGGGCCGGAAGCCCAGGATCTCCTCCAACCCTCCGAAGCACTGCACCAGGTCGCGGACCGGGTCCCAGTCGTAGACCACGCTGGCAAGCGCCTCGGTGGCAAGGCGGAACCGCTCCTCGCTCTGCTCCAGGGCGGCCTCCGCTCGCCTGCGAGCCGTGATATCGATCCGGCTCCCGATGATCCGGGTTGGCTTGCCGGTGGCGTCGTGGACCGCCACGCCGCGCATCAGCATCGTGCGATAGGAACCGTCCCGGTGCCGGAGCCGGTACTCCAGCTCGCGGTCGGCGGACTCGCCGGCCCGGATCGCCTGATAGGCTTCTGCTATCCGGCCCCGGTCCTCGGGATGGATCAGGTCGATGATGGCGGGAACATCGGGAAGTGACCCCGCGGGTCCGTAGCCCAGCTGCTCGAGAATGTTGGTGTGGACGATGCGGGCGGTTTCGAGGTTCGCGTCGCCCAGCTCGAGCTCCCAGATGCCGATCCCCGAGCCCTCCAGCACAAGGTCGAGCTCCCCGCTCCCACCCTGGCCCAGGAGGGCGGATCGGCGGCGGTCGGGGCCGGCATATGGTTGACTATCGATTGATGGTGCCACGCGGAGCGCTCTTGATTCGAGGTCCAGTGTCAGCACCCAGTATAGTACCTGGGCGGGCGGAGGCGCACCTCAGTTGACTATCCCAGCCATGTCGCTGAGCAACGACCTGCGCTAAAACTTGAAGAAATCGAGTGCTTTCCGGTTACCAGTGGCCCATGTGGTCTGGTCAAGCTGCCAGCCAGTGAACTTTGCATTGCTCCAGAAGCACTCCTGGGGATGCGGCGGGTCCTGATAAAACGGGTTCTGGCTCAGCACGCAGTCAATCGACCGAACCCGCGCTGATCCCACGTTGCGGCTTGCCGGGGCCGTCAAGGTGAAGAACGAATTGTTGTTTCCACAGGTGTCGTAGGAGAAGATCGCATCTATCAGAAAACCACCCCCGGTCCCCGCCTCACAGGTAGCCTGGCTCGGATAATTCGCGTGTTTGCCCTCGGCGACCCAGATGACTGGACCCAGCCCCGGCTTGTTGTACAGGATGCCCGTCGGATACGATTGGCTGGTCGGCTGGCCAATCAGGTAGTTCGTGTGATGCGAGAGGTGGATCGTATTCACGACCCAGTGCTCCGTGGCGAGATCGTAAAACACTGTGAGCGCGACGTGCTCCGAGTCCCCGTGATGTCCGTCGCACTCTCCAAGAGTTTGCCATAGGGAAGTCAGCGTGCAAAGGGTATAGTTTTGCTGCACGCCCTCATCGAAATAGTAGTTGATCATGTACAAGACCCGGATGTAGTTCGTCGTCCCCACCCGGTTGGCTGCCCAGTAGCTCTCGTGCCCGATGTCATCGTTGTCGCTGTAGCGGAAGGTGGGGACAAACCGGGCGGCGATGTCGTTCTCGCAGCGATCGCCCACCCCATCCTGGTCCCGGTCCGTGTACTTGGTTGGCCCCGTCGCAAAGCACTTGAACGGTGTCACGGCCGAGGTTAGGAACACACCAGGAGCTTTCGGGGATGGGTCGGTCTCGAGACATCCAGCGACACAGTACGAGATGACCCTGTCGTGCTCAGCGGGTTCAACCGCCGAGTCGCTACAAGCGGTTGAGAGGAAAGCTGCGGAGCAGGAGATCGCGCAAATCGACTGGCGGAGCGACATAGGACCACCTCCATGGTGGTAAGGCGTAAAGTTGTCACCCTGAGCGCAGCGAAGGGGCAGAGACTCTGTCTGGAGTCCCGGTCCCTGCACGGTGAGCGTCTCGAAAGCCACGGAGCGGTGCCTCAGTAGCCGAACGGGAACGCTCGACGCTGCGGAGCGTCCTCGGCCCGGAGATAAGTGATCGTGTAAGGGCCCATGAACGTCACCAACAATACCGTCCGGCCTTTGGCGATCGAGAAATGATGCATCCCTGCCGGCGCGGTGGCCGAGTCGCCGACGGTCAGGGTCCGGGTCTGCTTGGGATCGAGCTGATCACCCATCCCGGCCAGGAGTGCTCCCTGTCTCACCTTTACGTGCTCGTAACTGGGATGAAAGTGCGGCGGAAACCGATAGCCGTCCGGCATGGAAATCTCGAGGGTGCACTCACCGGACGCGGTGGGATCGCCGCTAACGACGGCGAGCAGCGCGCCCGGCGGCAGTAAGGTAGGCACCGACCACTCAAGCGCCGCCGGGGTGTCCGATGTCTGGGCCATGGCGCGCGCGGACAGGAATAGCCAGAGCGAGGCCAGGACGAAGGCTCTCATGGGTGACCCGCACTCTCCATGCTTCCGCCAGCGTGGCTCCCATCCCGCCGATCTGGACGAAGCCTCGAATCGAGTTCACGTCATCCTCGGACCTCCAAATCTCGGCGGCCGCGCGCGGGTGTCTATTGGACGATGGTATAGGCGAACGCGAGCCGCCGCCGGAATGGATCTCCGACGGCGGCTCATCGTGCGGGCCAGCCGCGTGAAGGGTGGAGCGTCGTCATGCGGCCGGCTTGATCTCGCCACCGCTGGGAGGCGTTGCAGGTGGGACGTCCCTACTGCCCCGCTGCCCCGCTGCCCCGCTGTGCCCCACCACATTGCTGGCGCTCAGCCACTCGGCCAGCGCGTTCGGGTCCTCGGCGAAGCGGTAGCGGTTGAGCCCTCGGATGCAATCGGCTGGTTGATTCGGTCCCGCGGGTGTTCGCGGCTACTCTGATTATTATCACACCCATGTCACCGGCCGAGCGGGTTGCCCGTTTGCGCGAGCAGATCGAGCGCGCCAACAACGCCTACTATGTAAATGACGCGCCGGAGATCTCCGACGCGGAGTACGACCGTCTCTTCCGGGAGCTCCAGGCGCTCGAAGCCGCCCATCCCGAGCTCCAGTCCCCCGACAGCCCCACCCAGCGGGTCGGCGCCATCGCCACTGGAACGCTGGCCAAGGTCACCCACAAGCGCCCCATGCTCTCCCTGGCCAACGCCTTCAGCGCCGAGGAGCTGGCCGCCTGGGAGGAGCGAAACGCCCGCCTGGCCGCCGAGGTGCGGACCGGGGGATACACCGCCGAGATCAAGATCGACGGCGCCGCCGTGAGCCTGACCTACCAGGACGGCCGCCTGGTCATGGGCGCCACCCGCGGCAACGGCACCATCGGCGAGGACATCACCCACAACCTCCGGATCATCACCGATATCCCCCTCTCGCTGAAGGGCAAAGGCTATCCCCGCCTGATGGAAGTCCGGGGCGAGGTGTACATGCCCTACACCAGCTTCACCCGGATCAATAAGGAACGGGAGAAGGAAGGCGAGGAGCCCTTCGCCAACCCCCGCAACACGGCCGCGGGCGGGCTCCGCCAGCTGGATCCCGCGCTGACCAAGAAGCGGCGGCTCCGGATGTTCGTCTTCGCCGTCGAGGCCATCGAGGGCAGGCTGCCCGCCAAGACGCACTCGGAGGAGCTGGACCTCCTGGCCCAGTGGGGCTTCCAGGTGGAGCCCAATCGTCAGCGCTTTGCCAATCTCGAGGAAGTGCAGGCCGCAATCGAAAGCTACGAGGCCCTGATCCCCAAGCTCCCGTTCCAGGCCGACGGCGTCGTAGTCAAGGTGGACAAGCTCCAGCTCCACACCGAGCTGGGCGTGATCGGCGGCCGCGAGCCGCGCTGGGCCATCGCCCGGAAGTTTGCCCCCCAAGTCGCCGAGACTCGGCTGCTCCACATCCGGATCAACGTGGGCCGCACCGGGGCGCTCAACCCCTACGCCGAGCTGGAGCCGGTCCAGGTGAGCGGGGTGACGGTCACCAGCGCCACGCTGCACAACGAGGAGCTGATTGCCACCAAGGACATCCGCGAGGGCGACCGGGTCGAGATCATCCGGGCCGGCGAGGTGATCCCCCAGATCGTCCGCCCCATCATCGAGCCCGGTGTCGAGCGCGGGCCCGAATTCCGGATGCCGGAGAAGTGCCCCCGCTGCGGCACGCCGGTGGAGCACCCCGAGGGCGAGGCGATGCGCTACTGCCCCAACGTGTCCTGCCCCGGCCGGGTGATGGAGAGCATCGTCCACTTCGCCTCCCGCGACGCGATGGATATCCGGGGGCTGGGCTACGAGCGGGTGCGCCAGCTGCTGGATACCAAGCTGATCCAGAACGTGGCGGATCTGTACGACATCACGGTCGAGCAGCTGGTCGAGCTGGAGCGCTTCGCGAAGCAGTCCGCCGAGCAACTGGTCTCCGCCATCAACGACTCGAAACAGCGCCCCCTCTCTGCCCTGCTCTTCGGGCTCGGCATCCGGCACGTGGGCAAGACGGTGGCGGTGCTGCTGGCCCGGAGGTTCGGCAGCATGGCGGCCCTGATGGATGCGGCCGCGGCCGAGGGCGGGATCGCCGGGGTGCAGGGCATCGGGCCAACGATTGCGGAGGCGGTGACCGGATTCTTCGCCGAGCCCAGGAACCGCACGCTGATCGAGCGGCTGGAGAAGGCCGGGCTCACATTCACGGAGGCCCGGGCCAAGGGAGGCAGCAACGCGCTCGAAGGACAGACCTACGTGATCACCGGAACGCTCCCGAACCTCTCCAGGTCAAAGGCGACCGAGCTGATCGAGGAAGCGGGCGGGCGCGTGGCCGGCAGCATCAGCAAGAAGACGACGGCGCTGGTGGCGGGAGAGGACGCGGGGAGCAAGCTGGAGAAGGCGAAGGAATTGGGTGTCGAGGTGATCGATGAGGACGAGCTTCTGAAACGCGTGGGGAGGCGGTAAGGCGGTACGGCGGTAGCACTCACGTGTCATCCCGAACCAACCCGGCCGATCCTTCGCATTCGCTCAGGATGACAAGCGAGTGCTCAGGGTGACCCCTACCGCCGTACCGCCGTACCGCCGTACCGCTTACTATTCCCCTTCCCCTCACCTCTTACCTTACTAACCATGACCTCTCAGGCAACGAGCTCCAGACCGGGTATCAGACTCGGCCGCCGAGTGATCCAGCAGCTTCGCGCCTCGCTCGAGCGCGACACGGGCGTGCAGGCGGCGGCCTACCTCCAGGAAGCCGGCTTTGCGGGCGGTGAGGAGCTCTTCGAGGCCTTCGGCGACTGGCTCAAGCGGGCGCGGGGGGTGGATCAGCCCTCCGAGCTGGACGTCGAGTTTCTGGGCGAGGTGCTGGGGGAGTTCTTTGCCGACCAGGGCTGGGGACGGCTCACCGCGATCCCGCTGGGACCGGCAGTGATGGCCCTCGATTCGGCGGAGTGGGCCGAGGCGCTCGATGAGCAGCAGGGCGAGTTTCCCTCCTGCCACCTCAGCTGCGGACTGCTGGCCGACTTCCTGGGCCGGGTCTCCGGAGACCAGGTGGCCGTGATGGAAGTGGAGTGCCGCTCGCGGGGAGAACAGCGGTGCCGGTTCCTGGCCGGCTCGCCCGAGACGCTGGGGATTTTGTACGACCGGATGGCGGGGGGGACGGGGTATTTGGAAGCGCTCGGAGTGTTGGGATAGGCGGGGCAGCGGGGCAGCGGGGCAGAAAAGCATTAGCTCCGCCATAGCCGAAGGGGCCGAAGACCTATCGAGTCTCGGCCCCTTCGCTGCGCTCAGGGTGACGACCTACCGCCGTACCGCCGCAGTATCTACCGCCGCAGTATCTACCGCCCTGCCTTCACCAGCTTGATCCCGCCCGACCCGCTCTCGATATCGATCTTCCCGCCGCCCTCTCCGATTCTCCCCGTCATGTGATCCCGGGCGTGGCGGGTCACCGCCACCTCGAAGTCGGTCTCGATGTCTCCACTCGACGTCTCGATGTCCACCTCGGCCGCCAGCGTGGGCGGCACCTTCAGCGTCACGTCGCCCGAGCCAGTCTCCACACTCACATTCCAGAGCTCGCCGCTGAGATCGGCGGTCACCGAGCCGCTTCCGGTCTGGAGCGACACCTGCGGCGCCTTGAGGCCGGTCACCTCGATGTTGCCTGATCCGGTGTCGATCTTGAGATCACTGCTGTTCAGGTTGCTGGCGCTCACGTCGCCGGAGCCGGTCTCGATCGAGATCGACTCGCCCCGGACGTCGGACACGGTCACCCCGCCCGACCCGGTGTCGACCGACAGCTCTCCTCGCGCCTGGGTCACCTGAACCGGCCCGGCGCCCACGTCGATGTCCAGCTCGCCCCGGGTGTTGGACGCGGTCACCGGCGCGCTGGCCGCGTCGATATGGAGCGTGCCGTTGACGTTGGAGATCGAGACCTCGCCCACGGCGAGGTAGACCGATACCTGCCTGCCCGAGGGCACCCCGATGTGCAGATTGGCCCGGGCATCGAGCCCGCCGCCGCTGCTCGCGATGGTGACCGAGCGGCCCTCCTTCTTCTTATCGCGATCGTGGTCGTCGTCCTGGTCCCCGAAGGTGCCGTCGTCCCTGACCCGGAGCTGGGTGGACGAGCCGCCGGTGGACGTCCCGCCGTACAGGATGCGGTTGCCGGGATAGATGAACCGCAGGCTCTCCACCCCGTCCTTCTTGCTCTGGGCCACCTTGATCTGGGCCGCCGCAGCTCCACCCCGGGTCACCCGAACGGTCACCTCTCCGCCGGTACCGGGCTCGAGGCGCACCTGGCCGGCCAGGTTGTAGATGGCGACCTCGTCGTCTGACATGGCATAGCGCTCGGGCTGCTGGGCCGAGAGCACGGTGGCGGAAAGGAGGAGAATCACGATCGCCTGCATGGAGGTCGCTCCTTGAGGGTAACTGGGCCTTAGACGGGACTTGGGGCCGAAAGGTTGCAGCTTGGAGGGAGCTCAGGAAGGTTTCACGACCTTTACCGGGGTGGGGCGATTTGTGGTGGTGTTGTCGCCGAGCTGACCATCCGTATTGAGGCCCCAGCAGTAGGCCTCGCCCTCGATGGTGATGCCGCAGGTGTGACCGGTCCCCGCGCTTACCGCCAGGAACGCCAAGCCGCCTGAGACAGGCTGGGGGGTGTTCGCGTCAGCCGGGCTGCCGGTTCCCAGCTGCCCGAACCCGTTGTCTCCCCAGCAGTACATCGCCCTGGTCTCTACCGCGATGGCGCAGGTGTGGTTCTCGCCCGCGCTGACCGCTAGATAAAGCCCGTCGGTTATTTTGGTCAGCTCGTTGCGGTCGGTGTTCGAGCCGTCCCCCAGCTGTCCGTCGGCGTTATTCCCGGCGCAGTACACGGCCCCTTCCACGATGGTCGAGGTGCCCTGTGCTAGGACACAGGTGTGCGTTGCGCCGACGCTCAGGGCCTTGACCCGAACGGGGGTGACAGCCTGCACCGGAGTGGTCCGGTTCGTGGTGGATCCGTCTCCGAGCTGGCCACCGCTGTTCGCCCCCCAACAGTGCAGGACGTTGTTCAGCGAGTCCGCGCAGGTGTGGGCCGCGCCGGCGCTGATCCTCACCGGGCCGAGATCGAACGCGACCGGGGTCGGGAGGGGCCTGTTCGTGGTGGTCCCATCACCCAGCTGCCCAGTACTGTTTTCTCCCCAACAAAAGGCTCGATACTCCGGCGTCCAGGCACAGGTCTGGTCTCCGCCGGTGGTGATGCCCACGAACTTGACGGTGGCAGCAACCGGGATCGGGAACAGCCGATCGGTGGCGGAGCCGTCGCCCAGCTGTCCCTGGTCGTTGTCGCCCCAGCAGTAGGCGATCCTGTCGGCTGAAACGCCGCAGGTGTGCCGCCCGCTGTCTCCGGCGGCAATCGCAATGAATCGGAAACTCTGAGGAGCGCCGCTGGGATTGGTGATCGGGGTAGGCCTGGCGCGCCCAGTGGTGGTGGAGTCACCGAGTTGCCCCTGGTCGTTATTGCCCCAGCAATAGCTCTTGTGATCGATCCTGGTGCCGCAGGTCCGGGACAGCCCCGCCGAGATCGAGGCCCAACGACCTTCGACGGCACGGTCCAGCTCGTCCTTCACGTCCGCCCGGTACTGGAACGCAGCCAGACCGTTGTTGGCGCTGTCCTGGGCGGCTTCGAGCGCTCGCATCGCGAGGGGCGTACCGATGGCAGCCAGGCCGGTGATGGCGCGGGACTGATACAGCGACCGGTAGTTTCCGACATAGTGGTTCACGTACCGTCCACTGTCGAGCGCCACGGGCCCGCGTTGCCGAACCTGGACGTAAGCCTCGGCGACCTGCCGCTTCACATTCGCGGTGTTCGGATCGGACGGACCTTTCAAGGCCGCGGCCAGATAGGGTACGACGCCGTTACCTCTCGCCCGTACCGAGTCGAGCTCTCTGTGGTCGCACTCCTCGCAGCGGAGCCAGCGGTCAGCGGTCCGCCGGTCGATAGCTTTCCCCTTGCCTCCGAACCAGCCACAGGCCGACAGCACGCAGGCTGTGACCGTCCATGCTACGGTGAGGGATCGCCCATGGGTCCAGGCTCTACTGGCCATCGGGGTCGGTCTCCTCCTTGGGACACGGTTGGGCGGCATCATCACACGCGCGTTGGGCCGGCTTCGGCATGCGGGTGTTGATCCAGGAGTCGTCCCACACGTTCATCCGAAACACCTGCCCGATCGTGAGGTGGCTTCTGGCATCCGCTCCCAGCGGGCCATCCGGCAGCAGGTTGTGCATGACGTCCCGGTTGCTGAGCCGCCCCTCGACGTCGTTCAGTCCGAGCGCGTGGCCGACTTCGTGAGCCAGCGTGACCGGGGAATGATGGGAGTACGAGACGAAGACGACGGGGCCCTTTCCCGGGGGGTCACCCACGGCCGGATTGCCGGAATACCAATGGTGGCACTGGATGCCGCGGACGCGGGGCTGAACCGGGTCCAGTGGATAATTGATCCGATCGACGTAGTAGACACTGATACGGTACGGGTTATACGCGTAGTCGGCCTTGGTAGGATCCGACGGAAGTTGGGGGGATAGCCCGCAGTCGTAGGGGTCGGCGCCGAGCTTGATTCCCCAATCGGCTGAATGCGGCAGCGGCTTATACTCGGGATCGAGCCGTACACCTGCGCGACTGGTCTCGAAGATCAGGTTGGCTCGCGCCACGTCCAGTTCCGCCAACTCGCGCGGGGAGGGCGAGGGTTGGCCTGAGGACTGCTGTGCTGCGGCCTGGACCTGGTCGGTTACTGCGAGGAACACGGTGAGCTTCACCGGGAGCGGAGCCGCGGGCGTCATCGAGAAGCTGGCGCCCTTGCCCAGCCACTTCGTGTCGGTGACGTTGCCCTCAAACTTCATCCCGTGCCTCGGTGAGAGGATGGATATGCTGCAGGGGATCTCGTCCTGTTCGCCCACCGAGAGCGCGCCCACGAATGCCAGGGGCGGGCCCCATCTGCATTGACCCGAACCGCGCTGCTCGAGCAGCACGACCCTCGGGGGATCCGGTATCACTGGCGATGACTCGGCTGTACCGGTGGCGGTCTCGGGGACTTCAATCACATCCCCGGAGCCGGCAGCCTCCGCGGCATTCGCCCAGAGCGTCACCTTGACGGTGTCGGCGGTAGATCCGCCCGCAACGCGGACCTCACCCTGGCTCGACTTGGCCTCTGGAAATCCGGAAATGGAGACCGCGCCGGTCTGGTCAACGCTGCCCCCAGCCACGTTCGCTGTCCATTGTAGATCCTCGGGACCGGCAACCTTGTTGTTCGCCTTGTCCCGATACCACCCGGACAGGAGAAATTCGCGTTTGGCGTTCGCTGGAGTGGCCGTCGCCGCAGGCGCGACCTGGACATCCTCGAGCCCGGAGTGGACCGAATAGCTGGCGTCAGTCTCTTCCTCATCGTCGTGGCAGAACCCGCCACCGACGAAGAGACTCAGGGCGACCATTCCGCCCGTTATCTGAATCAGGTTCGTGGAGATCATTGTGTCCGGCCGATCATGGGGTGCCGTTGCCCGGTGGCTTCTTGTACCCCTCGGGTGGACCCGGGCACACGATCCGTCCGGGCGCCTCGGGAGCAACCTTGTACTTCACCTCACAGAGCTGGTAGGCGAGGGAGTCCAGATACGGCTCCAGTGAATCTCGTATGTAGACTCTGAGCGGGCTGTCCTTTGGCTTGCATCCGGTGAGAGCGGGCAGACCGGTCAACACCATCGCCAGCGCGAGGTACCTCAGGTTCACGAGGAGCGTGCTCATGGGGTACCGTTCCCGGGCGGCTTCTTGTAGCCCTCAGGAGGTCCGGGACAGATCTCTCCGCCAGCCATCTCCGGGGCAGCCCGGAACTTGACATGGCAGAGCTGGTAGGCGAGCGAGTCGAGATAGGGCTCGAGCTCGTAGCGGATGTACGATCGAGCTTCACTATCCTTGTCGTCCGACGGAGGTCCGGGATCGCCATCCACCGGCGCTTTCGCGATCACGGCAGGCGGCTCGGGGCAGATGAGCCGGCCCGCCGCGGTGGGCGCCTTCGAGTACTTGATCTGGCACAGCTGGGACGCGACCGCGTCGAGAAAGGGGGCGAGCTTCGCACTGGCGTACGTCCGCGCCTCGTGATCTACCACCTGCTTCGAGCATGACAGCAGAGCACATGCCGCCACCAATGCCACAACCGGTCTTCGTTTGAGCCTCATGGCAGCCTCCTTAGTTCTGAAGCTTGGCCCCCAGCGTTAATGCCCCGTGAATCTGAAGCGATCGCATTCGGCTCTGATACCGGTCTACGAGATCCCGCTGGTCCAGGCCCCGGGCGGCCTGGAGACGAATGGAGAGCGCCTGCGGGAGGAACGGCAGGTAGGCCACGGGTGCCGGGTGGTCGAAGACGCCGGTGATACGAAGCGCTTCCCCGAACTCCCGGCGCGCCAGCGCTGATTCGGCCAGTACGAGGCGTTCAGACGCCAGCGGCTCGACCAGGCTCCACTCGAGCACCTCCGCGGGAACGTTGAAGCGGAGCCCGAGAAATTTTCGGACCGCCTCGGCCGTATCCGCCCGGGCGATCGCGAGAAACCCTTCCAGCGCATCGGTGAACGGCAGCTGCTCCTTGCGGCGTTCGAGCACGGCGACATCGTACAGCTTCTTGAGGGCCACGGTGTCGCGATGATGAGCCGCCCACGCGGCCAGCAACCACCGGGTCTGCGGGCTCACCCCTTCGTAGCGCGCTCCGTATTTCGCCCGCCATGACGCGGCCGTTGACTCGGCCCTCGCCTCGACCGGAGCCCCGGCGAGGTCGTCCACGAAGTAGAGAACCGGCGCCCGCCCCAGGTCGAGCGCAACGGCCGACTCGATCAAGGGTCCGATCTCGGCATATCGCTTCTCCGACATGAGGACGCCGTGCAGACCGAGGAAGGCGCCCCAATGGAACTCCGCCTGCGCCGGATTGGCGAGGAGGGCTCTGAATCCGCGTTCGGCGCATTCGTTCTGGGCCCCACCCACAGCCAGAGACCGTGCCGACTGCTGCAGAACCAAGGGGGCGACCGCCGCCACCCGGTCCCAGATCACCGCGGCCACACCTTTTCTGACGCAGCGGTCCATGACCTCCAGCTCTTGCAGCTGGGTGCTATCGGGCTGAAATCCACGATATCGCTCGATCAGCTGCTCGGCCTGAGGAAGACTCTCTTGCCGGATGGCCAGCTCTGTCAGGTGAAACAGCGGCGGAGCGAACCCACTGTCGTACTGCACGGCCTTGTAAAAAAGGGCCTGAGCCAGCGAGTCCAACGGCTGAGCCACCCGCGGCAGCAGATGGTAGTAGACCTCGCCCAGGGCCATGTATCCCTCGGCCCACTCCGGATCCTCCTCCAGGGCACGGCGGAGCCACGTCGCCGCCGAGTCGGCGTTGCCCGACAGATACGCGTTCCATCCGCGCGCGAACCAACGCTGTTTGGATGGAAGCAGCTCCGGCCGCGCAAGGGCGACCGTGACGAGTTTCTGCGCCTCATCGGTCAGCCCCTCCCAGCCGGCTGCCTGCGCTCCTTTGACGGCGGCCATCACCAGGGCTGAGTCTTCCCGAACCGCGCGCTGGTAGAGGTCCAGCGCGCTGCGAAAGCGCGAGCGGCGGTATTCACGCTCGCCTTGAATCCACAGGGCCGTGGCACTCGGCCTGCGCGCGCTCAGAGGCGTCAGGTCGATTCGTCGCCCGGGATCGACCAATACCGGCAACAGCCTGGTTGCGGCCTGAAGTCCGAGCTGCACCGGCGAGGTGGTCCCCTCCACTGCGGTGGCGATCTCCTGAGCCACCACCGAATCGCCGGCCGTGTCGTGCAGGCGAAGAACCACACTGGAGGAGTCGCGCGGTCCAACGACCACGGCCCCATCGATGTAGAAGCCGGCGCGCTGGGATCGGGCGACCTTGCGGAGCTCTGCGGCCTGCGGCTGCGATCGTCCACCCGTGCCGGCGAGGCCCGCGAGCCGAGGCGCGCCGTCGATCCACCGGAGCGGCTGGGCGTGGTCCAGCGCGGCACTCAGCATGACGGCGACGTCGTAGCCCGCACCGCTGTCCGCCCTGGTGAGCCCGCGCTCGCTCAGGGGGAACAGCACCACCTTGTTGGGATCGAGAGTCGGCGGGGTGGGAATGGCGTTCCAGAGTCCAACGCCACCCAGCAAGGCCACGGCTCCGACCAGGCTGGCTCGGCCGAGCCGGCGGCGGCGTGGGCCGTGAGCCCGGCGGCGGGCAGACGTGGTCTCCCCTTCCGGTCCCAGGGCAGCAACGAACTCGTCCACCGTGCTGAAACGGTCCGCCGGCACCTTGGCCAGCGCGATCTGAATGGCCTCCTCGACGTGTTCCGGGACCGTCGATCGGACCACGCGGAGCGAGCGAGCACTCTCGTGCATATGCCGGGCAATCACGGCCTGGGCAGTCGGGCCGGTAAACGGCGGCTCGCCGGACAGCATTTCGTACAGCACACACCCCAGGCTGTAGATGTCGCTGCGGCCATCGACTCGCCCGTGCGCGGCACCCTGCTCCGGGCTCATGTACTCCGGCGTGCCCACCACCAGACCCGAGTCGGAAAGCCTGTCCCCGGCCAGCTCGCTAACTACGCGCGCGATGCCGAAGTCGGCGAGTATCGCATGGCCTTCACCCAGCAGAATGTTCCCCGGCTTGACATCCCGGTGGACGAAGCCCAGCTCGTGGGCGTACGACAACGCTTCGGCGACCTCGCCGGTAATGCGCAGGGCGTCGGCCAGCGGTAGCTGGGGTTCCCGGCTTAGGCGGGCCTGTAGCGACTGCCCGGGCACATAGGGCATGACATAGTATGGAAGCCCGTCTGCATCGCCGGAGTCGAACAGGGGCAGGATATGAGGATGCTTCAGCTGCGCTTCGATCTGGATTTCGCGGAGGAACCGGTCGGCGGATACTGCCATCGCGAACTCAGGTCTGAGCACCTTGATCGCGACGTCGCGGCTATGCCTCAGGTCATGGGCCAGGAACACGATGGCCATGCCTCCCCGGCCGACCTCGCTCTGAATGGCGTATCGATCGGCCAACGCGGAACGTAGACGATGGAACGGGTCCACGAAGCCGAAGGCTCCCTGATGGGGATTGTCCTACGATAGGGCCTGACACAGGTCCCCGCCAGAGGTATTCCGGCGAGTACCCTGCGGCTAGTCGATTGGGAGCGTTAGCGTTGCCCAACAGGAAGCCGGCCGGACCGCACCAGGCGTCGAGAGCCGGTTCCCAGCCGGGGCCGATCGCCGGTACATTCTACCGGCCCGGTCGCCGGTCTGACCAGCTGGCACTTCTCCACGCAAGGGATCTCATGAGCGAACGTCAGAAGCTGCGGATCGGCCTACTTCAGGATGGTCTCACTAACAACCGATACATGCGCGATCTCATCACCTGGGCGGGACAGCAGGATGACCTGGAGATCACCCACCTCTTCATCCACGCCGTCCCCGACGAAACCGGGGCCGGCCGGTGGCGGCGGAAGCTCGCCCAGCACAAGCTCGGGTCGTTCAGGAAGGCGGCGCTGAAGACCATCCGGCTGCTGGAGGCGCAGGCGTTGAAGGTGTACTACGGGGGCCGCTTCCGCGACCACATACGCCAGGGCCGGATCGACGACCTGATCCCCAACAGTGTGGCCATCCGCCCGACGATATCCCCGTCGGGGCTCGTCTATCGGTTTTCCGAGGAGGAAGTGGCAAAGGTCCGAGCCGCGAAGTGCGATGTGCTCATCCGGGGCGGCAGCGGGATCATCCGGGGCGAGATCCTGGAGGTGGCCCCATTCGGGGTGCTCTCGTACCACCATGGTGACAACCGGGTCAACCGAGGCGGGCCGGCAGCGTTCTGGGAGAGCTATCTCGGCTGGCCGGCCACCGGCTTCGTGATTCAGCGGCTCACTGCCGAATTGGACGGCGGGGACGTCCTGGTGCGAGGCTCGTACGCGACCAAGTGGTTTTTCCTGCTGAACCAGGCGTCTCTCTTCACCAGGGCGAACGTTCACCTCAAGAACCTGCTCAAGCTGGTCGCCCGCGACCGGAGGCTTCCACCGGTCGAGGAGCCCACTCCCTACTCCGCCAGGCTGTTTCGGACGCCGTCGGTTGGCAACTGTTTGGACTACGCCGGGAGGGTGGTCTGGAGGGCGGTCCAGAAGGGGCTCTTCTCCGTCTTCCGCTATCGATATCGCTGGTCCGTGTCCTTCGTTTTCAGCGAGTGGCGGCGCGCGGTCCTGTGGAAGGCCAAGACCCCGGTACCGCCGGCCGGCCGGTTCCTGGCCGATCCCTTCGTCTGGCAGTATCAGGGGAAGACTTTCTGCCTGGCGGAGGACTATACCTGGCGGGGAAGAATTGGCCGGATATCCGCCATGGAGATCGACAAGCAGAAGAGCTCACCCCCCGAGGTAGTGCTGACGGAGCCCTTCCACCTGTCGTTCCCCTACATGTTCGAGTTCGCGGGCGAGATCTACATGTGCCCCGAGTGCAGTGCATCCGGTCAGATCCGGCTGTACCGCGCAAACGAGTTCCCCCGGCAGTGGGAGTTTGTCAAAGCGATCATGAGCGACGTGTCCGCCGCGGATACGATGTTATTCGAAAGGGACGGGCGCTGGTGGATGCTCACCAACATCGACCCCACCCGGCAGGGAGACTTCGGAGCTGAGCTCTACCTTTTCTCGGCCGACTCGCCGCTGAGTGAATCCTGGGTGCCTCACCCGGCCAACCCGCTCAAGATCGACCCGGACGGCGGCAGGAATGCCGGCTTGCTGCGCGACGGCGACCGGCTGTTCCGGGCGGGGCAGGTTCAGGGATTCGATCAGTATGGGCGGGGGGTTCGCTTGTTCGAGATAACTGCTCTCTCATCCCGGGAGTATCAGGAGCGCCCGGTCGCCGAGATCCAGCCGGGCTTTCGCGAGCGGCTTCAGGGGACGCATCACATCGCGAGCAGAAACGGAGTGACGGCGTTGGACTCAGCCCGCCGCGAGTTCGTCTGGTGACGCCCCTGGCAGCGGCGGCCGGTCAGAGTCTCGCAGTGTAGTCGGGCCGCGCCACCAGCTCCCCGCCCTGGATGATCTCACGATCCCAGGGGAGGACGATGAAGTTGTCGGTCTCGAAGGCGTGGAAGTCCGGGGCGTAGTCTCCGGTCTTGAAGGACACTGCGCTTTTGACCTGGGCGGGTTGGAGCGCCCTGACCTCGCTCAGGGCGAGCTTCATCGTACTACCGGTATCGCAGGTCTCATCGACGACGAGGACGCGGCGTCCGCGAATGCTGGGCGGAGGGCCGGTTACCAGCACCGGCTGGGCTCCCGCCGTCTCGCGGGTCACCACCATCGAGGCGAAGTCGCACTGCATGATGGACGCGACCACGACGCCGGGAATGACGCCGGCCTTGGCCACTCCGAGCACCACCTCAGGCTGATACTCCCTGGCGACCCGAAGCGCGAGCGCGCGGCAGATCTCCCCGAAGAACGGCCAATCGACCTCGAGGACGCCACGGGCGGGTTGAGAGGGACGGCGCATGGCTCAGAGTCGGGAGTCAGGAGTCAGGAGTCAGGAGTCTAAAGTCTAGAGTCTAAGGTCACATGGCTACGGTCAAACGTCTAGGGGTCGAAGGTCCCCACCCTAGACCCTAGACGTTTTGACTCTTATCTTAAGCCCATTTCCAACACCCTGCGCCCGTTCGACTTTCCTCGGAGAGCCCTCCTCCCACATGAGCATCTGGCAACGCATGTTCGGCAAGGGCACTCAGAGAAATCTGACCCCGCAACGACTCGACTACCTCAACGAGGGCCTGGCACTGGAACGCCAGGGTGATTTCGAGGCGGCGCTCACGTCCTATCGGCTGGCCCTGCGTGACAACCCGGCGGATTCCCGCATCCTGCTCAACATGGCCATCGCATTCACCAAGACCGGGCGGCCGGACGAAGCCATCCGGCACTACAAGCGGGCGCTGGACCTGGACGACAGTCTGGGGGGGGCGCACTACGGCGTCGCCTTTCTGCTCCTGAAGCGGGGCGATGTGCCACAGGCGACGGAACACCTCAAGGCCTTTCTGGCCCGCCCGCCCAAGGGGCCCGACGCCGAGCGCTGGGTCCGCCATGCTGAAAGCGCGTTGCGCGACATCGCTGCGGGCAGCCCGGCACCGGGGACGCTGTGATCCGTTGGGTCGCCCTGATCGCGTCCGCCCTTGCGCTCGGCTGTAGCGATCTTACCGAAGGCGCCGGCGCGGTAGTGGCGCTGGAGGTCACCCAGCCGGCCCAGACTCAGGTCGAGGTGGGCCAGACGCTGCAGCTCACCGCGCTCGCCCTCAACAAGGACGGCGATCCGGTTACTACCGCGCCGATCGGCTGGCGCGCCGCGGACGCGACGCTGACGGTAGACGATCAGGGGCTCGTAACCGGCGTGTCACCCGGCCCCGGCCGGGTTCAGGCCTTTGTCGGCACGCTGTCCTCCGCTCTGATATCCCTCACTGTCATAGCCGCTGTCCCGCCCGCACCCGGCATCGTCGGATTCCAGTAATACGTGGCCGTCTCGCACACCTCGCACACCCTCACTGAGCTCCTGTTCGGGGCACTCGACCGCCACGGCTCCCGGTCGGTCGCCATGCGAGCCAGGCAACGGGGCGACTGGGTCGAGCTCAGCTACCGTGATCTGGCAGACAGGATTCAGGATCTCAGCCTCGGCCTGCTCGACCTCGGACTGAAGACTGGCGACCGAGTAGCGATCCTCTCGGAGAACCGTTTCGAGTGGGCCATCGCGGACTACGCCTGCCTGGCGGCGCGCTGCGCCGACGTGCCGATCTACCCCACGCTCCTGGCCAAGCAGGTCGAGTACAATCTGGCCGATTCGGAGGCCGTGGCGGTGTTGGTCTCCAACCGGACCCAGCTGGAGAAGGTGCTGGCGGCCCGGGAGCGGCTTCCCGCGCTCCAGCACATCATCGCATTCGATCCTGATGTCACCGGCCCGGGCGTGTTGTCGTTGGATGCGGTGTACGCCCGGGGACGCTGGGCCCGGCAGGCGGCTCCCGGTTGGAGAGCCAACGCGCTGAAGGTGAAGCCGGACGATCTGGCCACGCTCATCTATACCTCCGGCACCAGTGGCGACATGAAGGGCGTGATGCTCACGCACGGCAACATCGCCTCGAATGTCTTCACCTGCTGCCCGCTCTTCAGTTTTGGCGACGATGACGAGTGCCTGTCCTTCCTGCCCCTGTCGCACATCTTCGAGCGCATGTTCGGCCATTACTGCATGCTGCACTCCGGCGTGATCATCAACTACGCCGAGAGTGTGGACACGGTGGCGTCGGACATGCAGCGCTGGCGCCCGACGCTGATGGCTTCGGTGCCGAGGCTGTACGAGAAGATCTACAGCCGGGTGCTGGACTCGGTGCGCGCGGGGTCGGCCGTGAAGCGCCGGATTTTCTTCTGGGGCAAGCGGGTAGGTGAAAAGGCGGTCGAGCTTCGCCTGGCCGGCCGGCGATTGCCACCCGCGCTTCGGGCCCAGCTCTGGCTGGCCGACAGGCTTGTCTTTGCCAAGCTCCGGGCTCGCACCGGGGGGCGGCTCCGGTTCTTTATCTCAGGCGGGGCACCGCTCTCGGCCGACATCGCGAAGTTCTTTCATGCGGCCGGAATGCCGATCCTGGAGGGGTATGGACTCACCGAGACCTCACCGGTCATCGCGGTGAACACGTTCAAGCACCAGCGGCTGGGCACAGTTGGCCTCCCGATCCCGGGGGTCGAAGTGAAGATCGCGCCCGACGGAGAGATCCTGACCCGGGGTCCGAATGTCATGCCCGGCTATTACAAGAAGCCCGAGGCCACGGCCGAGGCTCTCGACGCCGAGGGGTGGTTTCACACCGGCGACATCGGCCTGCTGGATCAGGATGGGTTCCTCAGGATTACTGACCGGAAGAAGGACCTCATCGTGACCGCTGGGGGCAAGAACATCGCGCCGCAACCGATCGAGCGTCTGGCGAAGATGAGCCGGTTCGTCTCCAGCGCCGTGATGCTGGGAGACCGGCGCCCCTTCCCCATCATGCTGATTGTTCCCAATTTCGACAACCTGTCCGCCTGGGCGAGGCAGGAGGGGATTCAGAGCGCCGATTCGGCGGCCCTGGTGGCGTTGCCCGCGGTACAGGAGAAGATGGAGCGGGAAGTCCAGGCGACGTTGCGGGATCTGGCGAAGTTCGAGATGCCGAAGAAGTTCCTGCTGCTACCGCGTGAGTTCAGCATCGAGACAGGGGAATTGACGCCCAAGCTCAGCATCAAGCGACGAGTCCTCGAGCAACGACACGCCGACGCAATCAACGCGCTGTACCAGCATTAGAAGCAAAAGCTTACCACGGAGGACACGGAGGAACTGCACGGAGGCCACTGAGGGCTCCGACGTTCCGAGCCTCTCCTCAGACCACGCCATGCTACAGAGTGTTTTAGTCAAAAGCACACCAGGTGAGATCTGACTCGTAGTAATTGGCTGGTGTGCTGTTCACCCAACCAACAAGAACTGAGGTGA
>DATBSM010000238.1:0-8825 GCA_036559785.1 Gemmatimonadales bacterium | reverse complement strand
TGACCCGTAGTCCTCTCGCTCCAGGTCCGGCTGCATCACATCACCAATGCCTACGGTGCTCGCGTCAGTAACGATCCCCTCGAGGCCGTTCCCCACCTCGATGCGGAGGTGTCCAGTCCCCTCCTGATGATTCACCCGGGGAACGACCAGCAGCACCAGGCCGGCATTTCGACTGGGATTGCCGGGGTCAGCCTTGGCGCCCACTCCCCAGCGTCGGCCGATCGCCAGGGCCACGTCCGGCCCCTCGTAGTGTCCGATAGAAGGGAGCGTGACGGCCACGACCTCCGCCCCGGTTGCGGCCTTGAGCCTCTGGACCAGGGTGTCCAGTCCAGCTTCAGTTGCGGGATCAATCAGGTTGGCAAAGTCGTTGATGTAGCCGACTGGCCGCGCCGGGAACACCGAATCTACACCTCGACTCTGAGCCGAGATCCCCGTCGCCATCAGTTGAAGCGCCACCAGGAGGGCGGTAGCTTTGGCACGTGTCGCGCTCAATCGGTCTCCTGCTGCTGGGCCATTCGCTGCTTTCCTTGTTGCTGCTCAGCACAGCGCTCGCGGCTGGGCTCACCGGCTGTGACGGCGGGCGCCGTGAGGTGGCAGTGCGGGTCTCGATTCCCGATCCCGCCTCGACCGAGACTCCGGCGGCCGGGGTGGCCGTCGTTGCCCTTCCCTACGATCGCGACAGCGTCCTGGCCAGTCTGGACGCTCGAGCCCGCTCGCCGCGGCCCGACACCGCGGCGCTCGACAGCCTGTTCGCGCGCTTCCGGGGTCCCTTCACCACCTACACCGCCATCTCCTACGCCGAGGGAGCGCTGCGCGACTCGCTTCGCCTGCTTCGCGGCCGGCTCGACTCGCTCCCGCGCCAGTCTGAACACTACGCAGCGCTGTCGGCCGGCTATGCGCGCCTGTCCGACTCACTACTCCGGATCGAGAGCCGTGCCCGGAATGCTCGCGTGGCGCTCGACCGGGCTCGCCTCGATTTTGTCAGCCGAAGCGAGAGCCTCCGTAGCGCGGTTCGGCATTGGGAAGATAGCACCTACCAGGGGTACGACAGCATCGTGGGACAGCTGGCCAGGGCTCGGCGGCGCGAGGCGGTCACCGATACGACCGACGCGACCGGCTGGGCCCACTTTACCCTGGCGCCGGGCAAATGGTGGATTCATGCGCGGGCGTGGGACACCAGCGACCCCAACTCTCAGTGGTACTGGAACATTCCGGCCGACGCCGACACCATCCTGCTCTCCAGCCGCACTGGGCAGCAGCGACCACGGTACTGAGGAATTCATGATAGTGCTCATTCTGCTGCTGCTGACCGCCGCTCCCCTCGTCGCCCAGTCGGCGGACATCCCGCTGGCCTCCCGCAGCAAGGGCTCGGCCAAGGCGCCGGTGACGGTGTACGAGATGTCCGACTTCCAGTGTCCCTACTGCAAGCGTTTCGCGGAGGAAACCTTCCCCCAGATCGAGCGGAGCTACATCAAATCGGGCAAGGTTCGCTGGGTGTTCATCAATTTCCCCCTCACCAGTGTGCATGAACACGCGGCCGCAGCCGGCCAGCTCGCCCTCTGCTCGGCCAGGCAGGACGGCTTCTGGCCCATGCACGACCTGCTGTTTGCGTACCAGGACAGGTGGGCACCGCTGAAGGAGCCGGGTCCATTCTTCCTCTCGCTCGCCGATTCTGCGGGGCTGTCGAAGAAGACGCTGTTGACCTGTCTCCAGGCGCCTGAAACCGAAGAAGCCCTGAGAGCCGAGGCCCAAGGCTCCCAGCGGTCCGGAGCCACCAGCACTCCGACGTTCTACATCGAGGGTGGACTGATGGAAGGCGCGGTACCATTCGCGGTGTTCAAGCGGGTGTTGGATTCAGTGTATGCCGAGAAGGCGGGCGGGCGCTAAACCCCCAAAAACACATCGTACAGCGCGTGGGTCCACGCCGTGATGCCGAAGCCGCGGAGCAGGTACAGGCCGCTGAATAACACTCCCGCCACTGCTCTGAACGTAAATGAGCCCAGCTCCCAGCGGTCTCCATAGGGACCGATGTAGTGAAATGCAGAGAAGATCAGGGCCCCGACTACAACAGCAAACATGCCGGAGGCAGGGGCGCCCCAGCCCAGGAGCCTTCGCGCGCTCCAGGCGAGTCCCGACACCAGGATCACTCGAAAGAGCAGCTCCTCGTAGATTCCGGCGCCGAGCGAGATCATGAGCTGCGTTGGCAGGCTCCAGGAGCCCGCTGAGCCCAGCGAGAGCGTGGTGGCAAGGCCGGGGAGCAACAGGCCGGTGAGCGTGCTGGTCACCATCCCAAAGGTGAACGCGTAGCTCATGGACTCCACCGCCATAAGCCCGAAAACACGGGGATCCAGCGTGCCCCCTCTGCGATAGTCCTGCCAGACCAGCCACGCGCCTCCACCAAGCAGCAAAGCGCCGAACACCACCAGACCGTTCCGGCCACCCATGGCCAGAAAGACGCTTTTGAGCAGCACGTCGGCGCCGTTCCGGACACCGGTCACTTCATCGTGGGAGAGGGAGAAGGCGAGCACCTCGTACGCCACCAGCAGCGGGAGGGCGAAGGTCAGACTGTAGCGCGGTGCCCGGGCGATGCGCCAATAATCGGAGATCGAGCTCGCCATGTTCCTTCGAAGGGTGGCAAAAAAAGGGGCCGCCAGTGGCGGCCCCCCCAGGTTCGAAGTGTCGCCTGGGTCTTAGCTTGCAGCGCTTACTAGTGGCCGCAGGCGACCCTTGACGCTGTAGACAATGGATCACCTCCCTCGGTTGCAGGTGGAACAGGTACCGCCGAAAGAATGGTAGCAGGATTCCGGGATTCGATGCAAGACCTTCTGCCGGCGTCCTATGGACCGACGCTTACCATCCTGGCTTCCGAAGGCACGCCCGAGCCATTGATCACGAAGAGCATGTAGGGTCCAGGGGGCGCCAGGTTGCGATTCGGCGGGGCCGTCGCACGCACCGTCGTGGCGCCGGTGGCCTCGAAGGACAGAGGATAGATGAGCTGGCTCATGTTGAAGGTGTGGGTCACGGAGGACAGCCGGATCAGCGTCCCCCGCGTGACGGATCCCGCATCCGGCGTCTCGACGGAGAACGCCTGGCCGTATGAAAGCGTGGAAGGCCCCGATGTGATGGTCGGCCGCTCCGCCGGGCTGCCATCCGCGTTGAGCAGGTACGGCGGATTGAACACCTGCGCCGAGAACTCGCTGTTGGTATAGGTGATGCCCCCACCCTCCCCACTGCCGCTCGAGAGCACCTGGCCGCTTGGCAAGAGCACTGCGGTCCCGTGATACGTCCGGCGTGCGGTTTCCGAAGGCATAGTCGTCCAGGTCTCAGTCCGGGGATTCCACAGCTCGGCCGCGTGGACCGCGCCCTGCTGATTGTTGAATCCGGGACCGCTGGTGCCACCGGTCACCAGGACACTGCCGTCAGCCAGCAACGTGGCGTTCATCTGGCGCCGAGGGAATGTCATGCCGGGAACGGTCCGCCAGCGGGGCGCGGGGTCGTTGAGATCGATCACTTCGGCCGAGGCGGTAGGAGGGTCGCCACCGCCCGCATACAGGATCTTTCCGGGAGCGTACATCACCGCTGATCCCATCGTCCGGTCAGCCACGTTCCGTTTCGCCACCGTGGTCCAACGGCCGGTTCCCGTGACATCCAGATACTGGCTGGTCTCAGGAAAGCCCGCCATGAACACCTTCCCGCTCGGCGCGACGAACATCGCCGGATAAAACGGATCGGGGATCGAAAGAGGCGCGCCCGTCAGCCGGCGCCATCCGCTCCCATTCCAGACTTCGGGGATCGTGACCACGGCCAGCGTCGTGTCGTGGCCGGATACAGCCAGAACCTCACCCGATGGTAGAGCCGTAGTCGTCGCGTAGTATCGCCCCTGGGCCATCGAGCTCGTGGCGCTCCAACTGCTCGAGGCTGGGTCGAACACAGTTGCCGCCCGCAGGCCTCTAGTATTGGGGCTAGTTCCCCCTACCACCAGCAGACGGCCGTCGGGCAGGAAGGTGTGAGCGCTGCAATAGATACGGTAGGTCTTGGCTACCGGAGTGAAGCCGCTCGCCGCATCCCAGAGCTGGGCATCACCCTTGTCGCCCCAGAGCAGCACCCTTCCGGTCTGCAGGACGTGCACGTGCACCGCCACCACGGGGGTGGTGAATGCCTGGTCCCACCGCCCGACTGCGCTCGAGCTAGCCGGAGTGGCGGTGTGAGCAAATGTCACCGGGGAGCCAGCCAGATCGACGCCGGTGGCGATGGTTGTCTGTTGCCCCTCGCTGCCGCCAAGCGTTCGGGTCACTGATGCCTGGCCGTTGGCGCCCGTCTGAGTTGAAGGTGCGCTGACGCTCCCACCGCCGGTTACGGTCCAGCTGATAGCCACACCTTCAACCGGAGCTCCAGCGGCACTGGTGACTTTGACCACCAGTGGGGCTCCGAGCACGGTCCCGACGCGCCCAGTCTGAGGATCGCCGGAGACCTTCTCAAGCCGGCTCGCTGTCTCGGTACAGGTGACGGAAAAGGAAAGCTGAGATGTTGCCCCGGCCGCCACGGTAATGCTTTGGGAGGCATCTCCAGTCACGCTACAGTTAGTGGCCACTCCAGTGAGGGCAACCGTGTGACCGCCGGCCGGGACGCTGATAAAGGTCACATTGCCGCTGGGCGGGATCGGGAGACCCGGGTCACCGCCGTCGAGCTTCGCGACGTAGCCATTGGGATCAGGCGGTGATCCGGATGTCGCGACACTCACCTGGATGGTCCCGGTGGTGGCGCTGCAAGCGATCGTGAAGTTCAGATCCGTGGTGGCTCCGCCGATTACCGTGACGGATCGCGGGTTCGTTCCCTCTAGCGTACAGTTGTCGGCCAGGCCTGCGAGCTCTACGCTATGCGACCCCGCAGCGAGATTCGTGAGGGTGGTTGGGGCGTTCGCACCGATAGGCTGGCTGGCGCCCCCATCCACCTTGAACGCGTACCCATCAGCATCGGCATCGACTCCACTCGTCGAGGTGATAATCCGGAGATTACCCGCTCCTGGTGGAGGCGTCTGGCAGCTGATGGTGTACGCTACGCTCGCGTCCGTCCCGGCAGTTATGGTGACAGTCCGGATGTTGTCTCCCTGGACCTGGCAGTTGGCGGCCACGCCGCTAAGCCCGACATCGTGACTCCCCGGCACGAGCCCGCTGATGGTCACGGCGGCATTCACTCCCAACGCTCCGTGATCGGCTCCATCAATGGAGATCGCGTACCCATCCGGATCAGGAGACGGCCCGCTGGTAGCCGCAGCTATGCTGAGGCCGCCCGTCGTTGCGCCGCACGTCATAGCGAAGCTGACTGTGGCTGTTTCGCCCGCTATGACCCTGACCCCCTGAGGATTGGTGCTTGAAATTGCGCAGTTGCTGGCGATGTCGGCCAACTCCACCGTGTGATCACCTGGGGGGACCTCCGGGATCGAGAGGGTCGCCGCGGCTCCGATCGCGTGACTGCTGCCCCCGTCGATCTGGACCGAATAGCCATCCGCATCCGGCTCGGCGCCGTCGGTCGACGTCTGAATCTGCAGGGTGCCAGGGGGCGGAGGCACCACGATGTCTTCACCGCTACTGCAGTAAACGACCGCAACAAGGAGGGTCAAGGCAACTGTGAGACGGCGAAAGCGGGGGAGAAGCAGCATATGCGGGCACCTCTGCCGATGGAATCAAGCGGCCTAACCCAAAATGCCTGTGGATATGACACTGCGCTACAACGCAGTTGACCCGATCGGTCGACTGCGGCAACATTGCCCCCCAGCTCTCAAGCGGCTATCAAGCGGACCCGATCGGGCAGGGACTGCATTCAGGAGGCTGGGAGCTGATCGTTTCGGTGGCTGCCTTAAGATCTTCATGACTCGGCAGTTGACCGAACTGCTCGCCCCCGCAACATTGCCGCCATGCCTTCCACGACGTGGGGATACCGCACGGCGCTCCGGCTCGGTACGGCGCTGGTTCCCTCGGTTGGATTACTGTCCGCCAGACTGCGATCCGGCACGCGTGCTCGACGGGATGCAGGGGAGCGGCTGCTGGACTGGGCCCGCGCGAGCCGCGATGATGCCCGGCCATTGGTCTGGTTCCACGCGGCATCGGTCGGGGAAGGGCTCCAGGCCGACAGTGTGCTCCGGCAGTTGCGTCGCCTGCGACCTGACTGCCAGCTGGTCTACACCCACTTCAGCCCTTCGGCGGCGAGCCTGGCTGCACGGCTCGCGGTCGATGTAGCCGACTATCTCCCCTACGATCTTCCCGAGCACGTGGACCGTCTCCTGGGCGCGCTGCAACCGGACATCCTGGTCTTCGCCAAGCTGGACTTGTGGCCCGAGCTGGCGACCCGCGCTTCGACGACCGGCACCGAGGTGGCCATCGTTGCCGCGACCGTGAGCCGGGGGAGTGGGCGGTTGCGCTGGCCGGCGCGGATGCTTCTGGCTCCCGGGTACAAAGCGGTGAGGGCCGCAGCGGCCATCTCGGCCGATGACGCAACCCGGCTTGTTCGCCTGGGCGTGGCCGCGGAGAGGATTCGCGTGCTGGGCGATCCGAGGTTCGACAGCGTCCTCGAGCGAGTGGCTATGGTTGAGCCCTCCGACCCCCTGCTGAGCTTCGGGCGCGGTGCGCCCACCATGGTGGCGGGCTCCACCTGGCCCAGAGATGAGGCCGTGCTCCTCCCTGCCTTCGCCGCTGTCAGGCGCCGATACCCGGGGGCCCGCCTCATCCTGGTGCCGCACGAGCCCACTGAGGCTCACCTGAGGGCTGTCGAGGGGGTGGTGGCCAGCCTGGGGCTGCCTGCTGCCGTGCGCCTGAGCGTTGCAGGCGGGCCCACACCCCTGCTTGTTGTGGATCGAGTCGGGGTGCTGGCGGCGCTGTACGGCTCCGGCTCCATGGCCTACGTGGGAGGCGGGTTCGGACGTGCGGGACTGCACTCGGTGCTGGAGCCTGCGGCCTGGAGTGTTCCGGTCGCATTTGGCCCCCGCTGGCGCGATAGCCGTGACGCGGACCTGTTGCTCCAAGCGGGTGGGGCGGCCTCACTCCCCGCGGGCAGTACCCGGCGGTCTACCGCCGTGCTGGAGAAGCAGTGGAGCGAATGGATGTCCAACGATGCCGGCAGGCGGGATCAGGGACAGCGCGCGCGCCAGGTCGTGGAGAGCGGGGTCGGAGCGGCGGAGAAGAGCGCGGAAATGCTGGTGGACCTTATTTCGTCACGACCCCTTCGAAGGTCACCGAACGGGGCACGATCAAGCCGGCCGTGAGGGCGGTGATCAGGACATCGTTCCAGCGGCTTCGTACCTTGATTCTGAGCCCCGCGATGCTGCTGCCCCCGGCGAGCTGGGCGGCCAGCGCCTTTCGAAGCGAGGGCGATTTGATCATAACTGCGCCCCACAGCCCATAGACCGCGTGCTGGGTCAGCATGAACTGGTCTCCCACCGGCGGTTGGTCGGCCGGGTTGGCGAGTGTCGCCGGGACTCCCAGTGCCATGGCGTCGAATGTCTCAGCGCAGCCGGCGAGAGAGACTAGCAACCCGATGGCGAGCAAGATGCCGGTGCGGCGTCTCACAGTCCTGGAATCCGGAAGGTGTAGTGCGCGCCGAAACCGAATACGCTGGGATCGCCGCCATCCAGAAACACGCGATCGTACGCCGCGTGCACGCCAAGCCCGCTGAGCAGGTTCAGCTCGACGCCACCACCCAGGCCAAAGTCGCTTTCGGTACTGGACTGCCCATCGGCGGAGCTTTGCACGATGTCGATTCGGGGTGCGATCCAGGGTTTGATGGCAAGCGCCGGGTTGGGAATCGTAAGCGCGAATCCAACCCCAACCGGAAACCGGAGCTCATCCACCTCCTGGCCCGGAAGAAATCCGTTATCCGGCTTGGAGTAGCCGATTCCTCCTTGCAGCGTCACCGAGAGCGGAATCAGTGGCCCTCCAAAGACCCTGTAGTTGAGGGTGCCGCCAACCGAGAGCTCGCTGTCCCCCGCCCTGTCCGGATTGAAACTGGAGAGCATGGCCGTGGCGCCGAACTGACCGAAGCCCGCCCGGCCACTCACTGCCAGTGAGGTGCCCTTACCGGCCTCGGTGTCGGGAAACCCGACATCGCCATAGATAGCGATGCCCGTCGCTATGCCGCTGTTATATACCGGGATGCCGCGAACCTGCCCCTGCGCAGGGCCAGCGAGCCCCAGGCCGAAGGCCAGGCCCGCAGCGGTGAGAACCTCATGCGCACGTCGACTCATGGCACACTCCATCAGTATGCGGGGCACGAACAGCGCCATCCCGCGGCGCCAGAAGGTACTAATGAGCTTCGAAGGAAGTCAACCGAAGTTTACTGAGAAAAAACGCCCGTCCGCAGCCGGTGCGGACGGGCGTTAGCCGGACCCTCCAATACAATCGAAACTACTTCAAGTAGGTCAGCGCGATGCCTACGCCTTCAAGATCGCCCAGTCCTCCGCTGACTCCCACGGACCAATTCTCACCGAGTCGCATGTCAACACCAAGGCCCAGCGAGAAGCCAACATCGCTGCCGCCCTGGGCGCCGATGACGGGGATGAGCGTCGGATGAACGTATGGCGTGAAAGTGGTCTTGGATCCTTCCAGCTCGAAGCGCCGACCAACGCTGAGGCCTACGGGCAGGTAGATGAGGTCGTCGCCATCCCCGACATTGAGTCCCGCGCCGACGGTGAGCGCGCCGTCTAGTGGGAAGTTTTCACTATAGCTCAGCACCCGGGTGCGGAAGTTTCCACCGAGCAGGAGGCGCGTGTCACCGTCATCAGGATCGGCGATGCCGGCGCGGAGGCCGAAATCGTTAGAGCCACTGCCATAACC
>DATBSM010000237.1:0-6587 GCA_036559785.1 Gemmatimonadales bacterium | reverse complement strand
TTCTCGCAGGCGCCCGATTACCAGTACCTCTCCGATGCAGCCTTCGACGATACCACGAGAACCGGACGGTTCCGCCGCGGCAATCCCAACATCGGCTTCGAAGACGCCACCCAGTACGAGCTCAGCCTCCGGATTCGGCCCACTCCCATCACATCGCTTCGGCTCGGCGTGTATGTCAAGCGGCTCGACGGGCTGGTGGCGTCCGTGCCACTCGGCCTCGATCCGGATTCCACCATCTTCGGGAACGCGGACGCGGGGAGCGTCGAGGGCGCGGAGCTGCTGTTCGAGCGCGAGCTCCGAGGAGGATTCGGAGTACGGGTGGCGTACACGCTCCAGCGCGCTACCGCCACGGCCACCGACGCGTTTCTCCTGAATCGACTGATCACGGTCGATCCGGTTACCGGTGACACGATCCGGCCGGCACGGGCCGAGTTTCCGCTGGACTTCGACCGCCGCCACACCGCGACGGTGGTTCTCCGAAGCCGAGTGCCGGACGAGTCCAGCCCCAGGCTGCTCGGGGTGCGCCCTCTGGCGGGACTCGAGAGCGCCGCTGTCGTCCGGCTGGGCTCCGGGTTGCCGTACTCTCGAACCAACACAGCCGGGGATTCGCTGCTCGGGCTGCCGAACGACTCGCGACTGCCAACCACGCTGACCGTCGATCTGCTGGTGCGCCGGCCGCTGCGCCTCGGCGGTGCCCGGGGCGGCGTGTACCTGGACGTGAGGAACCTGCTGAACCGGCGAAACGTCGTTGCGGTAAGAAGGGATACGGGGCAGCCGGCTCCGGACGTCGCCGGCATCGAAGCACTGGCGGAGGCAGCCTACCAGGCTCACCCGGAGGAGATACCGTTCGAGTCAGCTCGCTATCGCGCCTTTGCCGACAGCGATGGTAACGGCTATATCGAGGGAAGGGATGAGCTATTCCCGCTATACCTGGCAGCGGCCCAGGACTTTACTCAGCCCCTGTTTGCGTACGGACCACCCCGTTTGCTGCGGCTGGGAGTCGAGTTCCTCTTCTGAGCCAGATCTTCCTCCAGCAGAACCTTGTTGATGGCCATGCCGGCTTGGCTCCCCTCGGCGGCGGCCACGACCGCGAACTGCACGTCCTTCGAGGCATCACCCGCCACATACAGGCCAGGGACGTTCGTAATCTCGCAGCTCCCGGTATCTACTGTGCCCTTCGCGTTGAAGCGGGCTCCGAGCTGTTCGGCAAGCGGAGAGCGCTGATGCTGGCCGGAGCAGAAAAAGAGCGCTCGCCGGGCTAGCGTGTCGCCCTCGGCGAAGACCACCCGCTCCAGCAGCCCATCCCGGCCGTCGAGCCGCGCCACGGGATCCTCGCGGACCTCGATTCCCGCCTGGCTCAGCTGCTCTTCCTCGTCCTCTGACAATCCGCTCGGACCATCGCTGCAGAGCACAACGTCGTCGCTCCACACGGTGAGCGCCAAGGCGAGCGCCGTACCGGCATCGGCGCGGCCGTACACCGCGATCGGGTGATCTCGCCACTCCCATGCGTCGCAGTAGGGGCAGTGGTGCACGCTCTTTCCGTACAGCTCACGGAGACCTTCGATATCGGGGACTTCATCCACCACGCCGGTGGCCAGCAGCAGCTTGCGGGCGCTGAGGTGGAGACCTCCGGCGCAGACGACGCTAAATCCGCCTGAGGTTCTCCGGGCCTCGGTCACCTCACCGCGATGGAACTCGACCGTGGAATACCGCTCAAGCTCCTGTCGAGCCAACCCGAGAAACTCGCCCGGGCGCATGCCGTCCCGAGTGAGGTAGCCGTGCAGTCCGTCCGACTGCGCGTTCCTCGGCTCGCCCGCATCGCACACCAGTACGCTGCGCCGGCAGCGACCCAGCATGAGCGCCCCGCTGAGGCCAGCCGGGCCGGCGCCGACGACGATGCAGTCATACGTCACCGAGCGGTCGGACTCGGCTTGCGTGCGCGGGGGCCGGTCGCCACCTCGCCCAGGTCCATGACCTGCTTGAGCCGCCGCAGATCCTCCGCCACCTGTTTCGAGGGCTCCTCACCGAGCAGCCTGGCGACCGCGACACCCAGTTGGCCCGCCGGAGGCTCATAGCTCAACACCACGCGTACTTCGGTGGCCGCCCCGTCGTCCGAAGGCGTAAAGTGGACCGAGCCGGCGTTACTGATCTCGGACCCGGGGAGCGACCGCCAGGCAATCAGCTCATCATCGATCTCGTTGTGGATGACGGCATCCCACTCAACCCGGGTGCCGGCCGGACCCTTGGCCACCCAGCGGGAGCGGGTCTCGTCGATCACCGTGACGGCCTCGAGATGATCCATGAAGCGGGGCAGGTTCTCGAAATTCCGCCAGAAGCGATAGACCTCCAGCACCGGGCGATTGATGGTCACACTCTGCTCGACCTTGGTTCCCTGTCCCCGGCCAACGCTCGTCACCGGACTATCACGGTTCGCCCGGCGGGTGAGTCCCGCCAGCGCGCGCTTCGATGGACCACGCCCTGTGAGGGCGCGGGCGATCAATCCGGTCGCCACCGGAAACAGGATGGGCCGAAGCCTGCGTTTTCTGAGGCTCACCACCACCAAGGCCACGCCCGCCAGGGCGGAGACCAGGCGCTCTGTCCTCCCAATGTTTGCCTCTTTCCCGTCCTTGTGCCTCGTGAGATTCTCCCACCGTTCACTTGAGCCATTGTATGTCGATGCCATGGAGCCTTCCTATGCGATTTGGTTGTATTTTTTCGCCGCCCGATCCCCGAGACGGCTGAGCCATGAAGGGGAGAGCCGGGACTGGCTTTCCGCGCCTTTGCGCCGCCCCTGGGGCCCGCCGTCGGAACCTGGCAGCAAGCGGTCCACCGCGGACAGTATGCTTGCGGTGAGCCCCGGCGCGACTGCATTCACCACCGCTAGGACGCGGGCTGGAATGGGGAACAGGACCTCCGCATTTCCCCGGCGGCAGGCGGCAGCGATTCGGCGTGCGGCAGCCTCGGCGCTGATAGAGAGGCCGGGCAACGCAGCGCTGATGCTGAACCAGGCGTACTCGGCGCGGTGCCGGCCGCGGAAAATGGCATTGCGGGGGCTCCCAGTCCTCATGAGCCCGGGGCAGACGGTCACGACTTTGATGCCGTCGGATGCAACCTCCGCGCGCAACCCCTGCGAGAAGCCCACCGCGGCGAACTTGCTCGCGCTGTAAGGCAGCAGATGGGGAATGCCCAGTTTGCCCCCGATCGACGCGATGTTGACAATGCGTCCCGACCGGCGGGCACGCATCTCTGGGAGAAGGGCCAGCGTGGGGTAGAGCATTCCCCAGAAGTTGGTAGCCATCGCCTCCTCATAATCGGCCACCGACATCGTAGCGGCCGGCCCCACCTCGATGACACCTGCGTTGTTGATGAGCACATCTACCGGCCCCAGTCGCCGGCGTACCTCATCGAGCAACTCGGTGACCGACGCAGGATCGGTGACGTTCGCCTGAATGGCTATGACCTGAGCCCCGGTCCTGGCGAGGGATTCGTTCGCCCGCTCGAGCGACTCCGGATCGCGGCCACAAATCGCAACTCGGGCACCCTCACGCGCCATTTGGTGCGCGAGCGCCAGTCCAAGGCCGCGAGATCCGCCGGTTATCAGAACTGCTTTTCCCCGCAGGCTGTAGCCATGGGGCCCCCACCGGCGGGCCGCCCAGAGAGAAACACCCGCAGCGAGGACCAACCCCCTCTTGGAAACCCCTCGCACGCGTCTCTTCACCCGCCCGACTCCGGCTCCCCAGCTTTCGGCTTCCTGGACGCCTTTCGAACCGCCTGCTCGTGGGCCTCGTCGTCCAGGAGCGCCGCCATGCCATCCCGGTGACCGGGGTCGGCGGTCTCGTCCTTGGGATTGGCGTAATGGGCGCCCATCCGCTCCGGGTCACGCGGTTCCTCGAAGTCCAGCTCCACCGGCCGGTCCTTGGTTCCCTCGCTCTCTTCCAGCTCGAAGCGAGTGCGCTCCTCCTCGGACATGGTGGCGAACTTACGGCTGAGATTCCTTGCCATGTGTTCCACTCCTGGTAGTTGCCTCGAGCAAGGATTTCATGCGCCCGAGATCTTCATTCAGTTTGGCCCTGGGATCCGTCCCCAGCAGCTGGGCCACTGCCACGCCGGCACCGCCGGCGGGCGGATGGTAGCAGAAGCGCAGGTTCACCCGAGTCCCGCCTCCCGCGGCGGCAAAGCGGATGACGCCGGCATTTTCCAGCATCGACCCGGCCTCGCTTCGCCAGGCTATCACTTCTTCAGGGACCTGCTGAGTCAGCACCGCGCTCCATTCGATGGGCAAGCCACCCGGGCCGCTCACGCTCCAGCGGGACCGCCCGCCGCCCAGATCTTCGACCTCCCGGACATGGGACATGAAGAGCGGGAAGTTCTCGTAGTTGCTCCAGAATGCGAACACCTGATCGATGGGCGCCTCGATATAGAGCGTTTTCTGGATATCCACAGCGCGGCGGCGGTCGGCCGTCGCTACACCGGGTATTCCGATCCGCCCCCGCCTGGCTGAATCCACCAATAACCCGGTTCCGACGGTTCGGAGCAGCGTTGCAACCTTGCCGCGGCGGGTGAGACCATAGAGCGCGAGCAGCCCGCCGGCCACCTTCAGGACGGTTTTGGCCGAGCCCGACGTCGGTTCTCCCACCAAGGCCGATCTCAGGGTGGCGTCACCGAGGCCTTCCAAGTCGCCGATCCGGGAGCCGTAGGTCGCCGGCTGAATACCGCCACCCCACTCCTGACTGGCCTCGAGCGCGTAGCCCACCTCATCAACAATCGATCGAATTCGGCTGCTCAGCCGCTGGCGTCGTAGCTGTCCACGTTCTGGGTCGAGCAAGTACACCATCCCCGCACCGGCGGCCATGCCACCAATGAATGTCTTGGCTCCCATTTGCCCTCCTGAGTCTGAAAAACTGACCTTTTGCAGCCAGTCGTCTGTGACGGCTCTCACACGGTTTACGCGGTGCAAAACCCGGAAAAGGGTGTTATATGGGGCGAGATTGACCGCCCTGACAACTCGGCTGCGAGAGAAAGGTCCTTAACGACCCTGGATCAGACGGGTCTTCTGAGTCAACGGTTAGTCGTAAAGGCACGAGCGCAATGAACTCCCAATACACGATAGTCGCCTTCTCCCACCTTCGCTGGAATTTCGTTTATCAACGCCCCCAGCATCTCCTCTCTCGGCTGGCCGCCAGGCACCCGGTGGTTTTCGTCGAGGAGCCCGAGCTGGATTTGGATGGTCCGCCTCGCTGGGAACGCAATACGCCCCACCCCAATCTGATAGTATACCGTCCCAGGACGCCTATACGCGCCGCGGGCTTCCATGCCGACCAGCTTTCGGTGCTCACTCCGCTGATAACCGAGCTGGCGGCGGAGCTGGGCGATATCAACGTGCTGGCCTGGCTGTACACACCGATGGCACTACCCCTGTTGACGGCCCTCGACCCGGATGCGGTGGTCTATGACTGCATGGATGAGCTGTCCCTGTTTCTGGGTGCTCCGCCGGAGCTGCTGTCCTACGAGTCGGCCTTGCTGGAGCGTGCCGATGTGATGTTCACCGGAGGGCCGAGTCTGTTCCGGGCCAAGCAGTCGCGCCACCCAAACGTGCACTGCTTTTCCAGCAGTGTCGATGCGGCGCATTTCCGGCTGACCGGAAGGAAGGGTCAGCCGGTCAGCGAGGCTGAGGATCAGGCCGAGCTTCCCCACCCTCGCCTCGGCTTCTACGGGGTCATCGATGAACGGTTGGATCTGGAGATCGTGGACCGGGTGGCTGAAGCCAAGCCAGACTGGCAGATCGTGCTGGTAGGACCGGTTGTGAAGATCGATCCCGAGCGACTCCCGCGGCGGCCGAACATCCATTATTTCGGCCAGCGCACCTATGAGGAGCTGCCCCGGTATCTGGCGGGCTGGGACATCTGCTTGCTGCCCTTCGCCCGGAACGACGCTACCCGCTTCATCAGCCCGACCAAGACCCTGGAGTACATGGCGGCTGAGCTTCCGATCGTGAGCACGCCAATTACCGACGTAGCGGAGCCCTACGGCCTCATCGTCTACCTGGGCAGCACCCCGGATGAATTCCTGGCGGCATGCGAGGCGGCCCTGGCCTCGAGCCCCACGGAGCGCGCCAGCCGGGCAGCACAGATGAGGAATGTCTTGGCCGGCACATCATGGGATGTGACTGTGGACGTCATGGACAAGCTGTTGAACCAGGCTATGAGCCGGACTTCAGCAGCCCGTATCCCAGCCTGAGGAGAGTACCGTAGTACCGAGTTAGCGGTTTCGCTTTTCCCTGAAAGGATTCAAGGCCTTCTCATGCCACCTAAGCATATTCTTTCGTCCGATTCAACCGCACCCGTCGTCATCATCGGCGCTGGACCCACCGGCCTGAGTGCCGCCTACCATCTGGGCCAGGATTCCCTGCTCGTCGAGCAGGATGGCAGAGTCGGAGGCTGGTGCCGGTCAATCGAGGACAACGGCTTCACCTTCGACATGGCCGGCCACATCATGTTCTCCAACGATCCCTATGTGCACGAGATGTATCAGATGCTGCTGGGCGACAATGTCCACTGGCAGGATCGCGAGGCATGGATCTACAGCAA
>DATBSM010000236.1:0-5563 GCA_036559785.1 Gemmatimonadales bacterium | reverse complement strand
CTTATTGGGCGTCCCCGCCCCGAGGACAGCCATGATGCCGACGGCTACGTGCCCCTTTCCGGGCAGGTTGCCATGCCTTCGGGACACACCGCGATGGCATTCGCCTTTGCGACGGCACTATCCGACGACATCCATCGTCCCTTGGCCACGGTGGGCCTGTATGCGCTGGCCACCGGCGTCGGCTGGTCACGCATCAACGACAACCGCCATTGGCTCACCGACGTGGCGGCCGGGGCACTCCTGGGAATTACCTCCGCCAAACTGGTGAACGGGCGGTGGCAGATCTTCGGGTTGCGCCCTCCCAGCGTGCTGCTTGGCCCCAGCAATGCGGGGCTTGCCTGGCAGATTGAGTTCTGAGTTAAACGCGATGAAGTCCGCCTCGAAGCCCTCGGCCCTTCGCCGGCACCTGGCACCCCGGCAGAAGCTCTGGCTCAATTGGGACGGCGTGTTCCTGATGGGTCCCAACTATCTCCGTTTCCTCGCAGCTGTGGATAGGACCGGGACCATTCGCGAAGGCGGACGAGCCGTCGGCTGGAGCTACCGCACCTGCCTCAACCGCCTGCGGCGGATGGAGCGGGTGCTCGGCGCGCCGGTGCTCGCCACGACCCGGGGGGGCCGCACCGGTGGCGGCGCCCGGCTGACGCCCGAGGCCCGGCGACTCGTCAAAGTGTTTACCCGTTGGCAGCGCGAGGTGGAGCGAATGACCCGGAAGGCCTTTAGCGAGGCGCTCACGCGATAGGCAGTTAGTTGCCTATCGCTTCATTTTCCACTATCTCTCCCGGGAAATCAGGGAGCCGGGTGTTCGCCAGCTGCTGGGGCAGGTCCGGGCCAAATTTTGAGCAACGAAGAGTGAGATGCCCATGCGAGCGCTGATATGCGGAGTGCTGCTCTGCTGGACGACTGGTGCAGCGACGGCGGCAAGGGCCCAGACCTCTCCTGCCGGACCGCTCGTGGTCTTCAATGCCGGCAGCCTGGCGAGGCCGGTCAACGATCTACTGCGGGCCTTCACGGCGAAGCACCCCGACGTGGTTCCCGCGCAGGAGAACTCCGGAAGCCTCGAGGCGGCACGAAAGCTGACCGAGCTCGGCAAGATTCCCGACGTGATAGGCGTGGCGGACTATGGCGTCATTCCCAAGCTGCTCATTCCACAACACGCCACCTGGTTCGCGACCTTTGCCCGGAACTCTATGGTCCTGATCTACACCGGCCAGTCGATTGGAGCCGGCGAGATCAATGGCAATAACTGGTGGCAGGTGCTCCTTCGGCCCGGCGTCCGGTCCGGCCGCTCGGATCCGACGCTGGATCCCAACGGCTACCGCACCCTGATGGTGTTTCAGCTGGCGGAAAAGTTCTACAAGCAGCCGGGGCTCGCGAGCCGTCTCGAGCACGCACACCCACCGAAGTACATCCGTCCGAAAGAGGCCGACCTGACCGCGCTGGTGGAGGCTGGGGAGCTGGATTACTCCTGGTCCTATCTGTCCATCGCCAAGGCGGCCGGGCTCCGCCACGTTCAACTCCCGCGGGAGGTGGACCTGAGCGATCCGAAACTCGCCACGTGGTACGCCCAGGCCCGGGTGTGGACGCCCGGCTCCCGCCACACCGCGGGTGACTCGGTGGAATTCCGCGGCGAGCCGATCGTGTACGCGCTTACCATCCCCACCGCTGCGCCACACCCCCAGACGGCCCAGGCCTTCGTCCGATTCATCTTCTCTTCTGAGGGGCAGGCCATCCTCAAGGAGAACGGCTTCATGCTGCTGGAGAAGCCGCTGGTGGGCGGGCCGGGGAAACCGCCGGAAGGGCTGTTCTGAGTATCTTTATAGCCGACTCTCGATCTCCGGTGAAGTGATGAGCGGCGCCTGGAACATCCCAATCCCTCACAACGAACCGGTGCTGAGCTATGCGCCGGGGAGTCCCGAACGAACTGCCCTCAAGGCTGCCCTTGCCGCCGTGGGTGCGCAGCAGGCCGACATCCCGGCGGTGGTAGGCGGGCGCGAGGTGCGTACCGGGGTGACTCACGACGTCGTGGCGCCCCACTGTCACCAGCGGGTGCTGGCCAAGGTGCACCAGGCGGATCGCAAGACCATCGACGCCGCTCTCGCGGCCGCGGTCGATGCTCAACGAGACTGGGGAAACTGGCGCTTCGAGGACCGGGCCGCCGTCTTCCTCAAGGCCGGGGAGCTGCTGGCCACGAGGCACCGGCAGCTCCTCAACGCCGCCACCATGCTGGGGCAGAGCAAGACGGCGTATCAGGCCGAGATCGATAGCGCCTGCGAGCTGATCGACTTTCTCCGGTTCAATGTGCACTTCGCCGAGCGGATCTATCGGGAGCAGCCGGATTCCTCACCTGGCGTCTGGAACCGGATGGACTACCGGCCGCTCGAGGGCTTCGTCTACGCCATCACGCCGTTCAACTTCACCGCGATAGGCGGCAATCTTCCGGCCGCTCCTGCCCTGATGGGCAACGCGGTCGTCTGGAAACCCTCCGCCACCGCCTCGTTGAGCAACTGGCACTTCTTCAAGCTGCTGGAGGAGGCTGGGCTGCCGCCTGGAGTCATCAATTTTCTTCCCGGCAACTCCATCGAAATCAGTGACGCGCTGATTGCCGATCGCCGGCTGGCGGGCATTCATTTCACCGGGTCCACTCCCGTCTTTCAGGGCCTCTGGAAGTCGGTGGCCGCCAATCTTGAACGGTACGCGGGGTATCCGCGGATCGTGGGCGAGACCGGTGGCAAGGACTTCATCCTGGCCCACCCGAGCGCCGACGTGGATGCGCTGGCTGTGGGAATGGTACGGGGCGCCTACGAGTATCAGGGCCAGAAGTGCAGTGCCGCTTCCCGGGCCTACATCCCCGACACGTTGTGGCCTGCGGTTCGCGACCGCACCGTGGCGATGATCGAGGATATCAGGATGGGGGATGTCACCGACTTCCGGAACTTCATGGGTGCGGTCATCGATCGGAGGGCATTCACCAGATTAAGGGATCACCTGGAGGCTGCCAAACGGGATCGGGGGGTGACGGTGGTCGCTGGAGGAGGCACCGATGATTCGGTGGGCTTCTTCGTTCAGCCCACGCTGCTGCAGGTCGAAGACCCCAATTATCGCCTCATGTGCGAGGAGATTTTCGGCCCGGTTCTCACGGCGCATGTATACCCCGCGAAGCGTTGGCGGGAGACTCTCACGCTGGTGGACCAGACCAGCCCCTACGCCCTGACCGGCGCGGTGTTTGCTCGGGACCGCCAGGCGCTTGCGGAGGCGGATCGGGCCCTCCGCCACGCTGCCGGCAACTACTATATCAACGACAAACCGACCGGAGCCGTGGTGGGTCAACAGCCGTTCGGGGGTGCGCGCGCCAGCGGCACCAACGACAAGGCTGGGTCGGTGCTGAATCTCCTCCGATGGGTTTCGCCCCGCAGCATCAAGGAGACGCTGAGCCCGCCCCACGATTACCGCTATCCCTTCATGCAGGCAGAGTAGGCCGGCCCCACCCCGCAATGCCTTCGCCGCTCTCGGGTACTGTCATGGTGTTGACCATGGCCCTCTTTTCCCCTTCGCTCCGTCCCGCCGAGCCATGGCAGGGTTCGGCGATAAGCTACAGGGCCAACCAGCTGGACTGCGCCAGGTTTCTGGAGACCGGCGAATCAAAGATCCTGACCGAGGCTGGGGGCCGGATACGCAACCAGACCTCCACCCGCCGGGGGGTCTGGCAGTTCCGGGCGGCGCCATCGAATGGCGACGTGGGGCTGGAGGGATGGCTCGACACCCTGGCACTCACCCGGCGATCACCGGAGACGTCGATCAGCCCGGACACCGATGGACTGATCGGCGGACGCTACCGGGGGATCCTGAGTCGAACCGGGACCTACACCAGCAGCGTTCGCCCCTTTGTCCCGGATGAAGTGGCCGAGGTTGCGGAGATGAGCGGGGCACTGGATGACTTCTTCCCTGCGCTCCCGGCTCGCGCCCTCGGGCCCGGAGAGGAGTGGACCGACTCGCTCGGCCTTACCATCCGCCGGTTGCCGGATAGCGTCTACTCTGGGGTGGCATTGAGTCGGTACGCATTGGACAGCCGGAAAGAATCCAAGGCCGCGCCGACGCCGGCCGATACCCTTCCGCTCAAGCTCCGCCAGAAGACCGAAGAACGAGGTGAGTTCGTCTGGCATCCCGTGCTGGGTCTGCTTCGGCGCGACCGTCGTATCGTGGTGGAGACGACCGTGCCTCCCAGCCGGTCGGTTCGTCAGGCCGTCCGCTCGAAGGTGGAGCAGCGGATCATCGTGGCTCGGGAGCTGACGCGGGTGAGCACCTCCGCCCGACAAACCGCTGCTCCGGATCGAACAGCAGGCCGGCCAGACTCAGGAGTACCAGGGTCGCCCCGGTCAGAACCAGGATGTCGGCCCTGACGCTGAACTCGGCGGGCTGGCCGAAAGCGTGACGCATGAGATCGACCTGGTAGGTTACCGGATTGATCCGCGCGAGAAGCCGGAGCACCGACGGCATACCGTCAGTTGGGTATAGCGCGCCGCTGACGAAGAGCAGCGGGAAGAGCACCACGTTGATGACCCCCGCAAAGTTCTCCACCGATCGGAGGCGAGCCGCCACCAGCAGTCCGAGTCCACTGCTCACGAGAGATCCCAGGGCAAGCGCACCCACGGCCGCGGCCAGATTCCGGGGTGAAACCGGCACGAAAAACGGCGCCAGCGCCAGCACCACAGCCCCTTGAAGGAAGCCGACGATCGCGGCGGCCACCGCTCTCCCCGTCAGTACCGCCGGCACTCCTGCCGGGCTTGCCAGCATCAGCCGCAGCATGCCGAACTCCCGGTCGTACACCGTCGAGATGGCCATGAGCATGGCGCCGAAGAGCGCGGCCATCACCACAATGCCGGGGTACACGAAGGCCTGGTAGGAAACGCCGCCCTCCACCCGTGCGATGGCGTTGAAGCCGGTCCCGACCAGGAGCAGCCACATGAAAGGCCGCACGATTCCACCAAGCAATCGACCCTTCTGCCGCGTGGTCCTCGCCAGGTCTCTCGCAATGATGCCGTACATGGCGCTGAGCGAGCTCACGTCACCTCAGTTGAGTTCTGGGTGAGCGCGAAGTAGACATCCTCGAGCGACGTCGGGCGCAACGCGAAGCGCTTGATTCCGGGCGCCGAGCCGGCCAGCTCGACCACTGCCTCGCGCGACCCGGAGAGTCCAACGCGGTAGCCGCGCTCGGTTCGCAAGCTGGTGGCCGCCGCGCCCAGTCCACGAAGCGCCTTGACCAGCCGCTCGGCACCGGCGCCCTCGATCTCGGCCATCTCCTGTCCGACCGTTGCCCGCAGTGTCGCCGGCTCGTCGTTCGCCACCACCTGGCCGCGCGACAACAGCACGACCCGGTCGGACGACTCCGCCTCCTCCAGATAGTGAGTCGAGAAGAGGATGGTGGTTCCCCGGTTGCGGCGCTGGTTCTCCAGCAGCGACCAAACCCGGTCACGGTGTTCCGGGTCCAGGCCCACGGTTGGCTCGTCGAGGATGAGAAGATCGGGTTGGTGCAGAGAGGCCCGGGCGATATCGAGCAGCCGGCGCC
>DATBSM010000235.1:0-3642 GCA_036559785.1 Gemmatimonadales bacterium | reverse complement strand
GACACCTCCACCCTCTCGGTGGACCTCAGCATATCCCGGAAGAGCTCAGGCCCGATAGCAAAGCCGCCGGCCCCTCGCTTCTGTTCGCTTGCCAGCCAGGCATCCATTTCCTTCAGGGCGAGCACTGCAGCGGCATTGGCTGAAGCAAAGTCTCTTCGGGTAACCGAGTCTCTGACCGAATCGAAGGCCATCGGAACATCCTGCTCCAGGTAACCCACCATCCCCCCGAGGCGTCCCCGTCCTATATCCGCGTAGGTCCGTGGCATCGGCGTCTGCAAGTTAGCCCGCATCTGAGCCAGGGCTTTCGGGAGAGATCTGGCCCAGCGAGTGTAGGCTCGCATGCGCTCGGCAAGCGCGGCGTAGGGGCGCGTCAGATATACGTTGGGATCGATCTGGTCGGTATACCAGGTTGGATTCCGTCGGGGCCAATCGGCCCGCTCCTGCCAGAACAGGTCACGATCCAGCACCGCCAGGAGGTATTCCCGCTCCAATTCCCGGGATGCATCGCTACTGTCGATCGGAAACGCCACCGCGCTGTCGCGCACCTGGTGGAGCCTGCGGGTCCAGGCCAGGAGCCCGGCATCGCTCCAGTCGGGAAAGCGGCCGTCGAAATCGTGCCGTCCCTGGTAGACCGCAAACAAAGGGTTGGCCGCGAAGTAGGTCTCGATGAATCCAGAGACGAAACGATCCCACTCGCGAGCGGGCCGCGCCGCCTCCTGAGACCGGCAAGAGCCAAGGAGTGCCAGGCCGGCGAAAATCGAGCGACGGAACCAGGGGGTCATGCCAACCTCCGGTAGAGTACGGGCTGTTGCGCCGGCTTGATTCTTCTCGTTTGTTTCGCAGCATGCAAGCGACCCTCCCCGCGGCCAGCGCGATCGAGCTCGACGCGGCCCTGCTGCAGGCGGCGATTACAGCTGGGCTGGCCGCCCTGTGCGCCTTCCTTTTTATCCGTTACCGGAAGCCGTACTTCGGCTGGTGGTCTGTCGCATGGGGACTGTACCTCCTACGGATCGCCGCGATCACCAGTTTCCTGCTCTCGTCAGACTGGAGCTGGCTCTATTGGCACCAGGTGGTCACCGGCTGGACCGCGCTCGCCTTGCTCTACGCCGCGCTGGTCTTCTCCCAGCAGGTTCGCTGGCGGCGGCGCTATCTGGCGCTGGTGCTATTTCCGCCCGTATGGTCGTACATCGCCATCTACCGCCTCGACCATTTCCTCTGGGCCGCAGGTCCAGCCGTCCTCTTCCTCAGCCTGGCGACCCTGTGGACCGGCTGGGTGTTCCTCCGGTATCGCCGCACGGTTCCCTCCAGCGGGGCCACACTCCTCGCGGTGGCATTCGGGCTCTGGGGACTTCACCACCTCGACTACCCATTCCTTCGTGCCCGCGGCGCCTGGGCACCTTGGGGATACTACCTCGACATCCTCCTGGCGCTAGCCGTTGGCGCGGGGATTCTGCTACTCGTTCTGGACGACCTACGCCGGGGACTTGCGGCCCTATCGGCGCTGTCCGGAGACCTGCAGCGTGCCGGCCGGGAGCAGGATGTGCTCGACGCGCTCCTGGCCCGCCCCCTGACGCTACCAGCGGTCCGAGGCAGTGCGCTTTACGTGGTAGGTACCGGAGGCGGACGGTTCATCCGCGGGGCCGGCGCATGCGCTAACTGGCCCGAAAGCCCTATCCCGGCCTCCGGCGCTGTGGTGCTGGCCCGCGTGATCCAGACTGGACGGCCGCAGTTCAGCGACAACTGGACCGACCCCGCGCCAGGTGGATCGGCGTACGCCTACGCCGCCCTCCTCCCCATCCTGCGGGACCAAGGTGTGGTGGCCGCGCTGGTGCTGGTGGGACATGCCCGCGACCCCTTCACGGCGCTGGATGACAGCTTCCTCCTTGCTCTTGGCCATCAAGTCGGGGCCGCCCTGGAAAACGCAGATCTCTACAGCCGGCTCGAGACCCGCACGGTCGAGCTGGCACGACTCTCCGCCCGGATGATCGAACAGCACGAGGAGGAGCGCCGGCGCCTCTCGCGCGAGCTGCACGACGAAACCGCCCAGGTGTTTTCGGCGGTGAAGATGGAGCTCGGGGTTGTGCGCGACGCCGCTGAGCCGGGCCAAGCCGTCCGGCTGGACCAGGTGCTGACGCTCATCGACACCGGCATTCGGAGCATCCGCAGCGTCACCAACGACCTCCGGCCATCCCTGCTGGACGATCTGGGGCTGCTGCCCGCATTGCGCTCTCTCGTGGCTGACTTCGGTGATCGCAGCGGCATCCGCACCGGACTCGCCGTTCCCTCGTCTCTTCCCCCGCTATCGAGAGAGGCAGAGCTTGCCCTTTTCCGCGCGCTGCAGGAGGCGCTCTCCAACGTCCTGCGGCATGCCGATGCCCGAACGGTAGACATTGGCATCTCAATCAATCGGGAGGGAGTACTCCTTCAGGTGAGCGACGATGGGCGCGGTTTGCCCGTCGGCATGGCTCCGGAAGGGCTCGAGCTCCAGGGCCACATGGGACTGGCGGGGATGCGCGAGAGGATCACCGCACTGGGTGGTACCGTACGCCTGCGCAGTCGGGCAGGGGCAGGGGCCCTCCTCGAAGTACTGGTCCCCACCCCCAACGCCGCGCGCTCGTGACCCGGCCGATACGGGTGCTGGTGGCCGATGATCATATGATCGTGCGCACTGGAATTCGGCATGTCCTGGAGAGCGAAGCCGGCTTCGAAGTGGTGGGAGAGGCAGCCACGGGCGCCGACGCCCTTGCCCTGACCCTACAACTAAAACCCGATGTCGTAGTACTGGATATCTCCATGCCCGGAGAGTCCGGCCTTCAGCTGGCGGCACGCCTGCGGGACAGCACACCCGAGCTGCGGGTTCTGATCCTGAGTATGCATGACAACGCCGAATATGTCCTGGAGAGCGTGCGGGCCGGCGCCCACGGGTATCTGTTGAAGGACACAGCCGCCACGGAGCTGCGGAACGCCATCCGCACGGTCTGTGGGGGAGAGTCGTATTTCAGCCCGCCGATCGCCAGCCGGCTACGCGAAGCACTCAGGGGCGAGCACGAGACTCATGCCGGCACGCTGTCACACCTGACGGCGCGCGAACGGGAGGTACTCCTTGGGGTGGCTCAAGGGAGAACAAACAAGGAGATTGCCGCGGAGCTCGGCATCAGCCACCGGACCGTGGAAACCCACCGCGAGAGCCTGATGCGCAAGCTTCAGATCCGCACCGTGGCCGAGCTGACCCGATTTGCCCTCGGAGCGGGGCTCATCGGAGAGAGCCGGGCCGGGCCATGACTATCTTTGGACCATGACCGACGTCAAACCGATCTCACCGCCCCGGACCGTTGGAGCGGGCTCCGTGGGCCCGAGGGTCAAGACCGGTATCGTCATGATGAATCTTGGCGGCCCGGCTACACTCGACGATGTCGAGCCGTTTTTACTCGAGCTGTTCGCCGACCGGGAGATCATTCAGCTCCCGTTTCAAACCTGGCTCGGCCCGTTCATCGCTCGTCGTCGAACGCCCAAGGTTCGGAACCTCTACGCGAGTATAGGGGGAGGTTCCCCGATCCTTCGTTATACCGAAGCGCAGGGGCGCGGCATGGTCGCCCGATTGGACCGGATCTCCCCGGAGACTGCACCGCATAAGTTCTACGT
>DATBSM010000234.1:0-2948 GCA_036559785.1 Gemmatimonadales bacterium | reverse complement strand
CTATGAGTGAGGAGTTGCGAGGGGTGGTGGTTTGCCACGGCGCGCTGGCCGGCGCCCTGGTGCAGGCGGCGGAGCAGATCAGCGGCCTGAACGGCGCCCTGCTGCCGGTATCCAATACCGGGTGCGACCGTGACACCCTGGAGGACCGGGTTCGCGCCGCGGTGGATGGCCGGCCGGCGGTGGTGTTCGTGGATCTGGCGAGCGGATCTTGCCTCGTCGCCGTCCTCAAGCGACTCCGGAGCGAGCAGTTGGTGAAGGTCGTCACCGGCGTCAATCTGGCCATGCTGGTGGATTTTGTATTCCACCGCTCTCTCTCGCCCGCCGATGCCGCTGCCCGCGCGGCCGCCGCCGGGGAGAAGTCGATCAGGATTCCCTGATGGCCATCGTTCTGTGCCGTATCGACGACCGCCTGGTCCACGGTCAGGTGGTGATTGGCTGGGGGCGCGCCATGGGCATCGACCTCATCATCCTGGTGGACGACCAGGTCGCCGCCAGCGAATGGGAGCAGGAGCTCTACCGGATGGCGGTGACGCCTGAGATCGAGGTGAGGTTCGTGACGATGGCGGACGCGGCCCGGCAGCTGCCGGAATGGCAAGCCAACGGCAAGCGCGGGTTGGTGCTGACCGGCGACCTGGAGACCATGGCCGCGCTGCGGGCCTCCAACCCCGACGTGGTGCAGAAAATAAATCTGGGCGGAATCCACCACCGGGCGGGCCGCCGTGAGCGCCTGCCATTCATCTATCTGACCGATCAGGAGCTGCGTGCCCTCCAGGCACTCGAGGCCGGCGGCGTGGTGATCACAGCGCAGGATCTGCCCACCACGGTTCCGGTTGCCTTGAAAGCCCTGGGATGAGCGAGCTCCCGGTGCAGGCCGTGCTGCTCCTGTTGCTGTGGGGAACGGTCGTCGGCCTCGATCTGGTCAGCGTGCCTCAGGCCATGATCTCGCGGCCCCTCGTGGCTGGAACCGTGGCCGGCTGGCTGGTAGGTGACGTCGAGGCGGGGCTCAGAATTGGTGTCGTCTTCGAGCTCTTTGCGCTTGATGTGCTACCCGTCGGGGCAGTACGGTATCCGGACTATGGGCCTGCGACTGTTGGGGCGGTAGCCCTCGGTGCCGGTTTCCCCTGGGAGCTCAGCCTCGGCCTCAGCTCGGCCTTAGGTCTGGTAATGGCCCTCCTGGGCGGCTGGAGTCTGCAGATCGTTCGCCGGTGGAATGCCCGCGCCATTCAGCGCCGCGCCGCCGCGCTGGCCGCCGGCGAGAGCAGCGCCATTCGGCGGCTGCAGTACGGCGCGCTGTTGCGGGATGCGGTCCGCGGATTGATCCTCACCCTGGGGGGCATCGTCGCCGCCTCAGTCATCAAGGACAACGTGCGGCTTGACCGCCAAACGGCAGTGGCCCTTACGCTGGTCGCGATCGGTTCCGCGCTCGCGGCCGCAGTCAACGGCGCGGTTCGCAGCTCCGGCCGCAAGGCCAGACTCAAGTGGCTCCTCGCCGGTGCTGGTGCGGGCATCCTCCTCGCGGTACTCGCGTGACCGGACGGCTTCGGGCCTTGCTTCGGCTCTTCGCGGTCCAGGGAACCTGGAACTACGAGCGGATGCTCGGGGTAGGAATGGGCTACGCCGCGGAGCCGTTGCTGGAGGACCTGAAGGCGGTGGACCCGGTGCGGCACGGGGAAGCAGTCGTCCGGTCGGCGGAGTTCTTCAACTGCAACCCCAACCTGGCCGGCCTGGCCCTTGGCGCCACTACTCGGGCAGAATATGAAGCTCTTCCCGGCGCCCAGATTGTACGGCTTCGCACGGCCCTCTGCAGTCCGTTGGGCGCCATGGGAGACGAGCTCTTCTGGGCCGGATTGGTGCCGGCCCTGGTCGGGGCGGCGCTGGTAGGTGTAGTTCTCGGGGCGGGGTGGTGGGCCATCGCCGGTTTCCTTCTCATCTACAACGGCATTCGCCTGTGGACCAGTTATTGGTCGCTTCGAACGGGGATGGAGTCGGGGATGCGCGTCGGGGCAGCCATCGGAACTTCCTGGCTTCCGCGAGCCATCGAACGGGTCGGCCCGGCCGCCGCGTTTGCGATCGGCGCTGCCGTTCCCGTAGTGGCGGCCTGGTACCTCAAGCCGTTCGGCTTCTCGGCCGGCGTTGGAGCTGCCGGGGTGTTGATGGCCGGCATCGCCCTCACCCGCTGGTTCGCACCCTTCCTGACCACGGTCCGCTTCGCGCTGGCGGCCATGATCTTCCTCCTGATTCTGCGGAGGGTGGGCGTGTGATCGAGCGCGAGGCCACGATCGTGAACCTGGAAGGGCTGCATGCCCGACCCGCCGCACGCATCGTGCGCCTCGCGACCTCGTTCGAATCCGAGATCGAGATCTACAAGGACGGAGTGGGAGTGAATGGAAAGAGTATCATGGGCGTGATGATGCTGGCGGCAGAGTGCGGCAGCTCGATCACTATTCGTGCCTCGGGGCCGGATGCTGAGCAAGCGGCCGCGGCTCTGGCTGAGCTCGTAGCCGACGGATTCGGCGAGCAGTGAGCGCGACCCGGCTGTTTCGCGGAATCGGGGTCTCGGCGGGGGTAGCCTGGGGCCCGGCGTTGATCATCCGCTGGGACTTCCCCGAGGTACCCGATCGCCCGGTTCGGGACGATCAGGTCGACAGCGAGGTCCGACGGCTCCACGAGGCCGTCGAGTATGTGGTCTCACACCTGCGCGACATGGGTGAGCGCGTGCTCCAGCGCGCCGGTGCCGAGGAGTCACGCATTTTCGACGCCCAGATTCTGATGGCGCAGGATAAGGAGTTCCTCAACTCGGTGGAAACCCTGATCCGCAACAACCAGCTCAGCGCCGAGACTGCGTATGAGTTCAAGGCGCTGGAGCTGCGGGCCCTCTGGTCCGGCGCCGCCCGACTGCGTGAGCGGCTGGCCGACCTGCATGCCATCCAGATGCGCATGATCCATCG
>DATBSM010000233.1:0-6846 GCA_036559785.1 Gemmatimonadales bacterium | reverse complement strand
CGGAAGATCTCGATCTGGGTCCGGAACCGGGCCAGGGTGGTGGTCAGCTCGGGTGTCGAATGGCCGGACTCCACCAGCCGGCGGGCCAGCTCGACGCTCCGCTCTTCCATTTTGGGCAGGACGTCGGTGGAAAACCGCAGGTGGTCGGCCTCCTTATCCCGATCGCTGGTATCGATGGTGTACGCGATCATGGCTCGTGCCGCCGCCTCGGTGACCAGTTCCTCCAGCCGGGACCACTCGGCCAGCCATGCCTCGATGGTCCCGGGCTCGAGCGAGCGCGCGGCGAGATCATCGAAATAGGGTGAGACGTCATCCCAGCTTGCCTTGGCGAATGCTGAGGGAGATGGGGGCAAGACCGACACAGTCACAGTCACTCCTCTTTCTGAACCGGAGACAGCTGGGCTCCCAGATATAACGGGGGCCTGGCGCCAGGTACAATCCCGGCAACCGGAGCCGGTGAAGATTCGTGCGCTCCCGACAACGCCGTTACGTGAGACTCTCGGAGCGTCCCGGCGTTACCCTGCCCTGCCGGTGGTACAGGTACGCCAGGAGGAGGAAGACCAGACCGAGAATGAAGACCGATCCGACCCGGTAGAGGGCGTCGAGCGAAGACAGATCGAAGATCAGAACTTTGATCACCGCCAGCCCGGCTACCGCGAGTCCTGCCAGGCGGGCCGGCCTGAGCGCCCGGCGGAAACCCACCGCGACCAGCGTGGCGGCGAACACCAGCCACCATGCGCTGACCGCCAGACCCGAGGCCAGGCTCGCGGTCTGGGTCGAAAGTGGCTTCAGCTCGAAGAAGCGCCGGATTTCACCGGTCATCCCGAAGAGCACCATGGCTCCGCCGAGGGCCCAGAGGCCACCCGTGACCAGCGGCGTGGCGGTTACCTCCCCGATTCGGCGCCAGAGTCCGGCCGCCAGTCCCACGGTCACGGCCACGGTCGCCCACAGTGCGTAGGCCCAGGACCCGAAAAAGGCAGGATCGTTCGGGGTGCGCCCCGCCAGCGCGTCGCTGAACAAGTGATTGAGCGCCGCCCAGAGTGTGCCCAAGGCGAACCAGCGTCCATCCACTCGGGTGAGCCGGTGATCGAGCGCGGCCCAGAGAACGGTCAGCAGAAGGAGCGCCCAGACTCGTTCGACCCCGCCCCAGTGTTGCCAGGCCGCGATGCCGGCCGCCGCCGCTCCGACCAGGGCAAAGGCCGGCCGGGGCCGCTGGTAGCCGGCAATCAGATATGGCACCGCAACGATCAGGGCGGCCGCGCCAGGTCTGGCATCGAACCACCGGGGGTCGAGCCCGTGTACCGCCCAACCAAGCAGGGCAGGCGTCAGGAAGAAATACAGCGCCTCGCCGAGGGACCAACCCGGCGCAACCGAGCCGGTGGAGAGCTGGATCGGCATGAGCCGGGTGGAATGAAGCGCGTGCCACCAGACCGGGGCAGCAAGGACCAGCCCTGCGAGGAGGATCGCCCAGGGATGGTTCAGCCGGTCGCTCGAGGCCACGAGAAAGGTCCAGCCGCCGGAGAATGAGAGCAGCCGTGTCTCCCACCACCGTTCCCGCAATCCCACATGGATTCCCGCGGATCCGCCCAGCACACCGTAGAGCAGCACCGCCCAGGGCGTACCCCGTTCGGCGGCACCGGTATAGGCCACACCAAAGAAGCTGAGCGCGACCACGAACATTGTGAGACGCCAGCGTCGCCGCGCCGCCACGGCTCCCAGCCCCGCCGCCATCGAGGCGAGATACAAAAGCAGCAAGTCCGGATTGGCGGAGTTGCGTCCCAGCAGCAGGGGGGCAAAGAACGCACCCAGTGCCGCGGTTGTCCCCAGCGCCTCGACGTCGATGGCGTACGCGATCATGGCGAGCGCGACCGACACCAGCGCCAGTCCCACGATGCCGGTCGTGGGGGGAAGCACCTCGTAGAGCCGCGCCGCGGCCCAGACGCTGAGATAGATGATGGCGGCCCCACAGCCGATCAGCGCGGCGCCGTAGGTACGGTACCGGGGCTGAAGCCGCCAGCCGATCGCACCGACGATGGCGCCCGCGCAGGCCCCGCCGATGCACCGCATGAGGGGCGAGATCCACCCGCGGTCGAACGAAAGACGGAGCAAGTACCCGGCGGCCATGATGAGGGCTATGACCCCGATGGCAAGGAGAAGCCGCTGGCCGATCCATTGCTCGGGGGAGAGCAGCGGGACAGCAGGGCGGCGGGGCGGCGGGGCGGTTCTTTCAGGCGACGATCCCCCTGATTGCGAGGTATCTCCAGTGCGAAGTTCGCTCTGGGACGGCGCCCGGCCCGCTGCCCCGCTGCCCCGCCGCCCCGCGAGGCCGGCAACCACGGCCTCCAATGCAGCAAGCCGCGCCTCGAGCCGGCCGATCCGGTCGTCCTCGCTCATCAGGCTTCCGCTCCTTCCGCCGCGCGCTTGGCGACCCGGGGGTGAACGTCTACCTGAAATGCCATGATGCCCACCAGCGCCACCAGCGCGCCGGCAGTATAGAAAGGCCAGCCATGCCCCAGCCGCTGGAAGGCGATCGTCGCCAGAACCGGGGCCATGACCCGGGCCAGTCCCGCAAACGTCTGCGCCACACCCATGGTCGTACCCAGCTCGGCAGGATCCGAATGGCGGGACATGAGTGATGTGGTAGCCGGAAAGAGAAGAGCCGTCCCGATGGGGACCAGCGGGATGACAAGGGCCAAGGTCCAGAGATCGCGTGGCAGCGGGTACAGGGCGAGGCCCAGCACGAGGAGTACCGTGCCGATTCGCATGGCCCAAGTCTCGCCGATCCGGTCCACGATCGGGCCCAGCAACAGGCTTCGCATTACGAAGGACAGCACCCCAACATACAAGAAGACGTAGCCGATGCTGGTCTCATCGATAGAAAACTCCGCACCCAGATACAGGGCCAGCACCGACGTCATCGAGGCAAACGCGAGCATGCCCACGCCGTAGATCCAGAGCAGCCGTCCGATGGGCGTGGTTGGATGGCGCAAGGCCATCCAGGCCGGATGCCAGATCGGTTTGCGCGGCTTGGTGGAGATTGCTGCCGGTTCCTTGTGCGATTCGGGCAGCCATTTCCAGGCAAAGAAGACGTTGATCAGACACAGCGCAGCCGCGATGATGCCGGGCGCCGCCTGGCCGAAGTGCGCGGCAAAGGAACCGATAGCCGGGCCGACCATGACACCGGCGGACGTGGCGGCGGAGAGCCAGCCCAGCGCGCGAGCACGATCGGCCGGCTCGACCGTGTCGGCCACGTAGGCCTGGGCCACACCAGTGGTGCCGCCGCCGGCCCCCTGGACCAGCCGGGAGAGAAAGAGCAGCCAGACACTGGTGGCAAAGCCGAAGACTGCATACGCCAGCGCCGAGGCACTGAGGCCGATCAGGAGGGCGGGCCGCCGGCCATAGCGATCCGATACTCGGCCCCAGATGGGCGCCGCCAGCAGCTGGGCCACGGAAAAGGCGGCGATGAGGCGGCCAATTGTCTCGGGGGTGGCGTGGAGTTTGAGCGCGTAGAACGGCAGCAGCGGGAGCACGATCATGAACCCGATCATGTCCACAAAGTTGACCGCGATCAGCACGGCGAGCCGGCGGAACTGGCCCGCCGACTCGGACGAGACCCGCATCATCCGGTGCCACCGCGGTCGGCGCCGAGCGCGAACACTGCGGCACTGATTGCCATCAGGACCACACCGTACGCCGCCGCTACACCGACATCGGACTGGCGGAGGCTGGACAGAATCTCCAGGGAGATCGGGCGGGTGTCGTAGGTATAGAGCATGATCGACGTCACGAAGTCCCCGAAAGCGGTCACGAAGGCCAGGCTCGCTCCAGCAACGATCGCCGGGCGGAGCAGCGGAAGCGTCACCCGGCGCAGCGTGCGCCAGCGCCCCGCACCCAGGGTCGCCGCGGCCTCATCCAGCGACGGATCCAGCGCCCGGAACCCCGCGAGCACCGCCCGGCTGGTGATCGGCAGATTCCTTACGAGATAGGCGACCGGAAGGAGCCAGAGGGTCCCGACCAGAATGAACCGTCCCGCCAGCGGTGCGTGCACGCTGAACGCCGTCGCGAGCGCAATCGCGAAGACCGTGCCGGGCACCGCCCAGGGCAGCGCCAGCAGAGCTTCAATGGTACGGCCGAATTTCGCCCGCCGGCGGACCGAGAGAACCCCCGCCGCCACCGCGATGCTCACCGCGGCAATCGTAGCCGCAGTGGCCAGCCAGAGACTATTCAGCAGGGGGCGGGCCCGGACCGGATCCTCGACCAGCGTCAGATAATTCCGCCAGGTGTAGGCGGGAGGGAGAGGCTCGGTGGTCCAGGTGCCGGCCGGCACGAAGGAAACCAGTAGCAGGGTGAGGTGCGGCAGCAAGAGCAGCAGTGCCAACCCCCACCCGAGCATACCTACGATCCCACGCACGATGGGGCGCTTGACCGGCATCAGGGCAGGCGCCACGCCTTTCCGGCCACCAGCGGAGCTCTCGAACGTGGCGGCCCCTCGCAGCAACCACAGCGCTACCAGGGCGATGACGGTCAGCGAGACGGTCTCGATCATAGCGAGCTGGTCATCGCCGTTCAGACGAGTGGCGACGATCTGCGTTGTCATCACCCGGAACCCGCCGCCGAAGATGTAGGGTGCGCTGAACGATCCGAGCGCGGTCATGAATGTGAGAAGTGCCCCTCCCGCCAGGGCCGGCAGGAGCAGCGGCAGCACGACCCGTCGCAGGGTACGCCAGCGTCCCGCGCCCAGACTGGCGGCCGCCTCGAAGACCGATGCATCCAAGCCGGCGAGTCCCGCCCGAGTGAAGAGGTAGAAGTAGACGTACATCGAGTAGGCGTGGACCAGCAGAATCGCTCCGGCACCCTGCAGCCGCCACGGCGGCGCGTCCAGCCGGAAGATGCGCTGGATCAGCAGGGAGACGAATCCGCTCTCGCCGTAGAGGAACAGAAAGGCCAGCACGCCGACCAGGGGTGGAAGCACCGCCGGTAGAGCGACCAGACCGCCCACGATGCGGCGGCCCGGGAAGTCGTAGCGCGAGAACAGGAACGCCAGCGGTACCCCGATCGCGCCGGCCAGCACCACCGTGGCGAGCGAGATCCACAGACTGCCCCAGAGGGCCTGGGCCTCGTTTCGCCGCCCCAAAAACTGGCGCACAAAGTCGAAGGTCCATCCGTCCGCGCCGCGGAATCCCTCCACCAGGACGAGTACCAGCGGGTAGGCGATGAGCCAGAGCAGGAACAGCAGCAGACCGCTTCCGAGGAGGTCCACCCGCCGGGCGCTCACGCTACTGATGGCGGAAAGAGATGGATACCGCCGCCCGACCGCCGGCTGGGCATGATGCCCACCCGATCACCAGGGCGTACCGAACGGGGCGGGGCGGTTACTTCGAGCCGGGCACCGGCTTCGGTGGCGACGGTGAAGAGACTCGCGGCACCAGTGAATTGCCGCTCGGCCACCGTGCCGGCCACTGCCCCTGGCGCCGGCGCGGTCAGTCGGAGGGCTTCCGGGCGCACCACCATCAGTGCGGGTCCCTCCGCTGGAAACATGCCTTGTGGTGCGGCGCCATCGGTGAGCTCCCACTCCACTCCTTCCACCGAGACGCGCACCCCACGCTCGCCGGGCCCGAGCACGGTCACCTCGATCCGGCTCGACCGGCCGACGAACTCGGCGACAAACGGGTTGGCCGGCGAGGCGTAGAGGTCCTCCGGCGAGCCGACCTGCTCCAGGAACCCGCCCCGCAGGACCGCAACCCGATCGCCGAGATCGAAGGCCTCGTCCTGCTCGTGGGTGACGAGCACTGTGGTGATGCCGACCCGCTGAATCAACTCGCGGATTTCGCCCCGGGTTCGCTCCCGGAGCGAAGGATCTAGGTTGGAGAGTGGCTCGTCCAGCAACAGCACCCGCGGCTCGGGGGCCAGGGCCCGGGCGAGAGCGATGCGTTGTTGCTGGCCGCCGGAGAGCTGGCCGATGCGGCGCCGCTCGAAGCCGGCCAGATCCACGAGGGCGAGCGCCCGGGCCACCCGGTGATGGAGCTCGGGCCCGCGAATGCGGAGGGACTCCAGCCCGAACGCCACGTTCTCGCCCACGTCGAGGTGCGGAAAGAGGGCGTAGTGCTGGAAGACCATGCCGAAGCGGCGTGCCACCGGCTCGACCATAGTCACGTCTTCGTCCTCCACCAACACCCGCCCGGCATCCGGCGACTCGAAGCCGGCCAATAGCCGCAAGGTGGTAGTCTTGCCGCTCCCGCTGGGGCCGAGTAGCGCGAGCATCTCACCCCGCTGGAGCGACAGGGAAAGGCGGTCCACCGCGGTGGTGTCGCCGAAGCGTTTGGTGAGTGACTCGAGCCGGAGAAAGGTCATGCTACCGCCCCGTCCCCCGTACATGCTGATCCCAATAACTCATCCAGGCTGGGCCCTGCTGGGAGAACAGACTCCAATCCACGTCCGCCACCACCATGTCGCGATTGACGCCGGCGATCCAGGACGGGACCGAATCGGTCGGCAAGTCGGTGCGAGCCGGCAGCCGGAACACCTTCCGGGCGGTAAGCAGCTGCGCCTCCTGACTCCCCACGAAATCGATGAAGGCGCGGGCCGCGTCCGGGTGACGGCTGCCGCGGACCAGGCCGATGCCATCGTCGATGACAACGGTGCCGCTCCGGGGAAAGACGTAGCCCAGGGGCATACCCTTGGCCTGGGTGATCAGGATGTCCTGCAGGTCCCACAGGCTGATCAACCCCTCCTGACGGACAAGCTTCTCGTATAACAGAGCCGGGCTGATGGTGTAGGTCTTGGTTTGGCCGTCGAGCCGTCGAAGCCATGCCATGCCTTGGCCGGTATCGCCGGTCTGCCGCAGGC
>DATBSM010000232.1:0-2511 GCA_036559785.1 Gemmatimonadales bacterium | reverse complement strand
GATCGCGCCCTTTACCGGGCTGCTGCTGTTCGTGAACTATCGTCCCAGCCGGCTGGCCGAGGGGTAGATGCGGGTCGTCACGCTGCTGCCGGCGGCAACCGAGATCGTGGCAGCGTTGGGCGGTGGGGAATACCTGGTGGGCATCTCGCACGAATGTGACTATCCTGCCGCGGTTCAGGGTCTCCCCAGGGTGACCGCTTCACCGGTGGACGTCGCCGTGCCCGGAGCGGCGATCGATGCGGAGGTCCGCCGCCTGCGCGACGCGGGGCAACCCGTTATCGGCATTGCGGCCGACTTGGTCCGCCGGCTCGCTCCCGACCTGGTCATCACCCAGGATCTCTGCGAAGTATGCGCCGTGGCGGACGGCGAGGTCCACCGGCTGACGACCGTGATGAATCCGGCCCCCGCGGTACTTTCCCTCCAGGCCCGCGACCTCCAGGGGATCTGGACCGACATCCGGCGTGTGGGCCAGGCGCTGGACCTGGAGGATGAGGCTGAGGAGCTGGTGCTCGGACTTCAGAGCCGGCTCAAGAGACTCCTCCCAGCCACGCCGGCAAAGGCGCTCCGGGTGCTTTGCATCGAGTGGCTCTACCCGTTGTACCTGGCCGGCCATTGGGTTCCGGAGCTGGTTGCGGCGGCGGGCGGCCAGGATGTCGGTGCCTCGCCCGGGAGCCACTCCGCCCGGCGGCAGTGGCGCGAGCTGAGCGGACTCAAACCCGACCACGTCCTGGTGATGCTCTGTGGCTTTGGCATCGAGCGCGCGCGGGCCGAGCTGAGCTCGCTGCAGGACCTTGAGGCGGTGGAGCTGCTGCAGAGGGTGCCGGTGTCGATCATCGACGGGAACGCCTACACCTCGCGCCCCGGTCCGCGCGTGGTGGACGGTGCCCAGCAAATCCAGTGGGCTCTGACCGAGCGATCCTCTGCCGATGTACAACGATGGCAACCGCAACCGGCTTGAGAATCACCGAGGCGAGCGGCGCCGCAGATATAGCCACGGCGCGCCTGCTATTCGAGGAGTATGCCGCCTCGCTTGGAGTCGATCTCTGCTTTCAGGGCTTCGAAGCGGAGCTGGCGACCCTGCCGGGCAGCTACGCACCTCCGGACGGGCGGCTCATGCTGGCGAGAGGCGGAAGCGAGATCGCCGGCTGCGTGGCACTCCGGCGCCTGGAAGCGGAAGTGTGCGAGATGAAGCGGCTGTACGTGCGGGCTGCCTTTCGCGGCCGCGGCCTGGGGCGAATGCTGGCTGAGGCCGTCACCCAGGAGGCCAGGGCTGCGGGCTATAGTCGGATGCGGCTCGACACGCTCCCGACCATGGCCAGCGCCCTGGCATTGTACCATCAGCTTGGCTTTCGTGAGATCCCGCCGTACCGTAGCAATCCCGTCGTGGGATCGCTTTTCCTGGAGCTGCAACTGAATCGGTCACCACGTGACGCCTGAATCGCTCTCCTTCCTGAAGTCCCTGCTCGACACGCCGGGTCCCTCCTCGTTCGAGGCCGCTCCCGCCCGGATCTGGAGGGCCGAAGCGGAGAAGCTGGTCGACACGGTCCATGCCGATGTCGGCGGCAACTCGTTTGCCACCCTGAACCCCGAGGGCCGGCCCCGGCTCATGTTGGCGGGGCACATCGACGAGATCGGGATCATGGTGACCCACATCGATGATGAGGGCTACCTCAGCTTCGACACCATCGGTGGCTGGGACCACCAGGTGTTCGTGGGTCAGCGGGTGATCCTTCTCGGGCGCGAAGGCCAGGTCATGGGCGTTGTCGGGAAGCGAGCCATCCACCTTATGGAGAAGGACGACCGCGAGAAGGTCTCCAAGGTGGAGGATCTGTGGATCGACCTCGGGGCCAGGAATCGCGCCGAGGCCGAGTCACGCGTTCGGATCGGCGATCCTGGCGTCCTGGCGGCGGGCGTCCTCGAGTTTCCTAACGGTCGCCTGGTCAGCCGCTGCATCGATAATCGTATCGGCGCCTTCGTCGTGCTGGAGACGCTTCGGCTGCTCGCCACCCAGCGACCCCGCGCCTCGGTAACTGCGGTGGCTACCACGCGAGAGGAGATTGCCGCCACCGGCGGTGGGGCCCGCTCATCGGCTCACCGGCTCGAGCCCGACGTAGCAATAGTCATCGATGTGACCCACGCAACCGACTATCCAGGCATTGAAAAGCGGAAGCATGGTGACTACCGCCTGGGTGGTGGGCCGGCTCTCGCGCGCGGCGCTTCGGTCAGCGAGCTGGTCTTCGAGATGCTGGTCGAGACGGCCGAAGCGGAGAAGATCCCGTACTCGATCGAGGCGGCCTCGCGCGACACTCACACCGATGCCGAAGCGATCTTCAACGCCCACCGGGGAGTGGCAACGGCGTTGGTCTCGATCCCGAACCGATACATGCACAGCCCCAATGAGATGGTGGCGCTGGAGGATCTGGATCGAACTGCGCGCCTGCTGGCGGCTTTTGCCCGGAAACTGAATCCCGACACCAGCTTCGTGCCGCGATAGCGGGCACGATCTATATT
>DATBSM010000231.1:0-4859 GCA_036559785.1 Gemmatimonadales bacterium | reverse complement strand
CCGCGGAGGCAGCCCTCCTGCGGGTACTCCGGCATGTGGGTCTTCTCCCCGCGGAACTCCTCGGGGCTCCGCACGTCCACCAGCTGTCCCTTCTTCTTGAGGTGAGTCAACACCTCGTCCCGGAAGGCACGGATCCGGGCGTCATCCCGATCGCCAACCCTCACGTCGCCTTCCTTGTAACGGGGCACGTCGGTGGTGAGGGGGCGTCCCTCATCGGCCCAGCGAAGCCGGCCGCCATCCATCACCTTGACGTTCTTGACGCCGAAAAGCTGGAGCACCCACAGCGCATAGGTGGCCCACCAGTTGTTCTTGTCCCCGTAGAAAACGATCGTGGTGTCCTTGTTGATCCCCTTGGAACGGAGCAGCCGCTGCAGCTGGTCGCGGTCAATGTAGTCGCGCACCACCTGATCGTTCAGGTCGTTGGTCCAGTCGACCTTGACCGCCCCCGGAATGTGGCCGGTGTCGTACAGCAGGAGATCCTCATTGGATTCGACCAGCCTGACCTTCGGGTCATCCAGATGCTGTGCGACCCAGTCGGTGGAGACCAGCACCTCGGGGTGGGCGTAGCCACGCTGCTCGATCGGCGTGACCGCCGGAATTGATTGGGTCTGGGACATACGGCTTCTCCGGTTGTCGGGAGGGTGTTGCGGCCGTGCGGGCGGAGCCGAGCGTGATTGGCTGAAGCGCGGCCCGCGGGCCGTCTTCAGAATAAATACGAGTGATTTAGTCGGAATGTCAATTGGCGGGAGTAAACCGCACGCGCATCCAGGATAACACCTTCAGAAAGCGCAGTTCGCCGATGACCCGGTTGCCGTTGCCGGTTCTTGCCAGTGTGCGCAACGACGCGCCATTAGACGGCGCAATCATTCGCCAAGCCTCGGAGAAGCCCAGCTCCCGGGCCGTTCGTACTCGAGCGCTGGCCAGCGCGGAGCCGACGCCGTTGCTGCGCTCGCTCGGGATCACGTACAGATCCCACAGGTAGGCCGCATGAGGAGGAAGCGCGAACCTACACGCCGTCACATCAGGACCGAGCCGCTCGGCTACCCAACCGTAACCGATCGGTTGAGATCCTCTCCACGCCACGATACAGTGCCGGCCGGCCACGACCAGTGCCCTGAACCGCCCCAGAGAACGCTGGGTCACCAGCATGGAGAGAACCGGCCAGTCCGCCTCTGCCAGGGCCGCGATGCGTATACCCGCTGGCGGAGGCACGTCGGGTGCGTCGTCGAGCGCCTGGGCGAAGATCACCAGGCGGCCCCGGCGAAAAAGTCGCTGCACTGTGCGGGGCGCCAACGTGTCCCACACGCCGCGCCAGCCTTCAATCCGGTAAGCCAGCGCGGCGTCCTGCGGAAAAGTCCGACAGTCCTCGACGTACTTCCCCAGAGCGCGCGAGATATTCATGAAGTGGAGGCTGCCTGGAGGGGCCGGGGGCTGGACAACGCCATGAATCGGGTATGCATCCATGACGTCACCTTGATCCTTCTAACGGTGCCGAGCACTCTGCTCGACGCCACGGAAGCAATCGTGCCCTGTGCAGCCCGGTTGTCGCCGCGGGTGACCATCCAGCTGCGGCGATACCCTTGCCGCCCGGCCATTCGCAGGCCGAAGCTCACCAGTGAGGCGCCAACACCTCTCCGACGTTCCGACCGTGAGACCTGGATCTGCCAGAGATAGATGGCGTCCGGCGGAAGCGGCAGCGTGAAGTTCTCATACCGCGTCTCGATCGCCGGGGAAAACCAGATGTAGCCAACAGCGGTCGAACCGCGCCAGGCAACCAGACACACCCGACCTGCAGCCGCCGCCGCCGCAAAGCATCTCGTGAGCCGGTGTCCCCCCAAGTCACCCAACAAAGTCCAGTCGCCCCCTGAGAACGGCTGGATCTCAATACCATCGGGCACGGGGATCTCGCGCATCGCTGGGAGATCGGCCTCGATGACCAGGTAGCGGGAGCATCCGCCGACGCGAGCTAAGGTCCTGCGGCGGGTCTCAAGCCATACCCCCACCGCACCGGCCGAGCGCCACGCTCGCACCGCGTCGTGAGGGAAGGTCTTCAGATCAGTGACGTACTTTCGAAACCCGCCGGGGATCATCGGCCAACCTCCTGGCAACCGGCAAGGTGGCGGCTCCACAGCGGACCGAGCGCGCGGCGCTCTTTCCACTCCGTGCGCCGTACCACAACCTCCCCGATGGCCCGGATGAGGCGGTGCCGCGCTGGAGTCGTGCCCCGGATCAGAATGACCCGCCGCCGCAGGGCAGCGCCACGGAGAACCTTCGCGTAGAGCGCGGTGGCACCGAAATCGATGGCCTGGATCCCTTCTCGGCACGCCACCCGAATCGGCTCGTAGAACAGATCGTTGTAGTACGCCGGCCCGGCTCGATGCTCCGGGGTAAAGGCGCCGAAGGTGCCCTCCAGCAGGTGCTGGGTGTTGAGGTTCAGACTGGTACCCACCAGCTGTTCACCGCTCCAGGTCAGCTGCGCTCGAATTCCCTCCGAAGGATGGCGACCCAGCTCTTCAAAGAGATTCTTCGGCACCGGTGCTTCCCGTCCATTGCGGCGGCGGAACGCCTGCCGGTATAGCGCGGTCATCGCCGGCGCTGCACCACGAAAGTCACTCACCACGCTGGTTCGAAGTCCGGCCGAGCGAGTGGCTTCAAGGTCCGCCTTGATGGTGCGGCGGACGCTCTTGCTCCTGCTGGCCACGTAGTCCTCGAATGAAGCCCATTGTACCTGGATCCGGGCGCTGGCACCGGCATAGAGGATGGCGTAGCCCCGCTCGCGAGCGACTTGCAGCAGCTCCGCATTGTCCGGATCCACCGAGGGCCAGGCCACAGCTTTGGCTTCATCCACCTCGGCCCTGGCTTCGAGTGTCTCGAACACCCGGTGCAGAAGGGCCGGCGACAGCCGGGCAGGATCCCCTAGTGGGTCCGGCACCAGTGCGAACGGCGACTGTACCGAGATTACCGGTCGAAGCGACACGCCGGCAAAGGGTGTCACCCGGCTGAACGGTCCCAGCCAGCGGTCGTGCAGATTGTAGAGATTGCGAGCGCCGGTGAGGTATGCCGGGACTACGGCCTGCAGCCCCCGCAGTCCACGTACAGCCACGTGGCGGGCCTCCCAACCACACCTCTCGGCGGCAAGGAACCAGGCATGGAGATGAAAGCCGCGCCTGGATAGGCTCTCCCATTCCGCCGCTTCCACGTCGCCAGCTCCCCGGAGCATTTGAACGCTGGGCCGCGCTGCCGCTTCGCGGACGCACGCGGTCACAGCGTCTCGCCGGCGTAGGTCCGTAAGCCAGCCCCATCCTCCACCAGCACCGGCTGATGTCGAAAAGCCCCGCGAGCTCCATCGGATCCGAGCCATACGGCGGTGAAATGGGTGAGCGGGTCCGGCACCGGCACGAACCCCCATTTTCTCTTGTATTGCTGGAGGCCGTCATTCACGAAGGGTCCGGTACGGCCCAGGTCGAATCGGCGGTAGTTCTGTTGGCGCGCCCACTCCAGGGGCAGTGCCAGGGCGGCGACGCTGGCGCCGCGCTGCAGGAGCTGCGGATCGCCCTCACGAACACCGAGCAGGGGGAACCAGACCATGTCGCCGTGGGAGATGGTGCATGCCCCCGCAACGCGAACTCCGTTCTCCTCGACCAGATGCAGGATGCCACGCTGCGCGAGTTTCTGGCGGAAGGCGGCGGATGGAATCCATACCCTGGAACCATGCCGTGCCCGGGCCTGCGGCTCTACCATAGTCTCGTAGAACTCGGCCCAATCCTCGGGTCTGCTGGCCTGAACCAGACTGAAACCGTGCCTGCGAATCTTGGCGAGGTTGGCGAGCAGGCTTCGACTCGGCTCCGGCGGCGGCACCGTACTGACGTCGCCATGCCAGCGAACTGAGCTCGGCACGGTGAGCCAGCCTGCGCGTCGGAACCGCGGCGTCATCCACCGGTGCACCTCGGCCACCACCAGGTCAGCCTCGAGGCGGGCCAAGCCGCCCGGGCCCCAGGTGAGACGCTGACCTTCCGATCGAGGAACGGGGAGCTCCCCGAAGAGGCGGGCGCAGAGGGGATCGATCAGCTTCTGGCGACCAACGCTCAGGACTTCGGTTCGGGTAGCGCCGAGATAGACCGTTCGCCGCTGGGCTTGCCCCATGAGCTGCAACGGCAGCGACAGGGTGCGATGCGCGGATATCGGAGCGAAGGCCCAGTCCGAGGTATAAGACGGGATGAGCAGCCGTTCCTCGAGCTCGGCTGCTAGAGAACGGGTCACGCCCCGAACATCCCGATCACGGCCGGCTGTGCCCGCGCTGCGGAGCGGCCAAGTCCCAGCAGCGCGCGAGCACGCGAGGAGCCCGCCAGCGGCCGGCCGAACGTCTCGCTGATGTGTGCCACCCGCTCGACCAGCCCTTCGTTAGTGGCCAGCTCGCCGCGATCAAAGCCGTGGTAGATGTTGTCTTCCAGTCCTACTCGGCAGTGTCCTCCCATGGCAATCGCAAGGACATTCATCGGCAGCTGAAAGAGCCCGACCCCCGCGGCCGACCACAGTGAGTCGGGTGGCAGGTCCTCCAGCATGTTCGACAAGTGCCGCGCCGTGGCGGGAACCGAGTACCGCGAGCCGAGCAGCAGGTTGAAATAGTGCGGCCCCTCGCCCAGCAGGCCCTTACCGATCAGCATGTTGGCCGCGTTGATCATGCCGAAGTCAAAGCACTCGAGCTCTGGCTTGATCCCGCGCTCCAGCATTCTCTCGGCCAGCGCCAGGACCATGTCGGGAGCGTTCTGACTCGTGCCGGTGGGGAAGTCCAGGCTCGTAAGCGTAAGGCTCGCCAGATCGGGCCGGGCCGAGCCGGTCAGCTCGAGCACCTCGCTGCG
>DATBSM010000230.1:0-14644 GCA_036559785.1 Gemmatimonadales bacterium | reverse complement strand
CTGCCTCCGAAAGGTGTCCGCACCAGAACCATCCTGATGCTTACCGGGCTTACCTCGCACGGTACGTTAAAATGCGGGAACTCATGCTGGAAAACGCGGGAGGGAAGTGGAGCCCGAGCCAGGAGGCCTCGTATATGCTGTTAGTTGACAAGGACTTAAGCCGTGCCAGCCAACCCTTCCCCGACCGTTGCGAGAGGGGGAAGTGCAAGGACCGGGCCTGTCCGGAGGGGGCCAAGGGTCCAGGGTCGATGGTCCGCACACGCACCAAGCCTACAGTCGCTGACCCAGAGGCTACACCCTGGACTCTAGACCTCTCAAATCAACTGAAGCTGCCGCCCTACCTTCCGGAAGGCAGCGAGGGCCTGGTCGAGGTCTTCTCTGGTGTGAGTGGCGGATATCTGGCACCGGACCCGGGCCTGACCCCGAGGCACGACCGGATAGCCGAACCCGGTGGCGAACACACCTTCGGCCAAGAGGAGATCGCTCATGCGGATCGCAGCGGCGGTCTCGCCCAGGATGACGGGGATGATCGGGGTCTCGCCCGGAAGCGGCTTAAAGCCGAGGCCGAGGAGCTGGTCGCGAAAATACCGCGCATTGGCCCGGAGCGTTGCCACGCGCTCGGGATGGGCCTCGAGGAACTCGATGCTTGCCAGGGAGCTGGCGGCCACCGTGGGCGGCAGCGCGTTGCTGAAGAGCTGGGGCCGAGCCCGCTGCGTCAGGTAGTCTGACACGGCAGCCGAGGCGGCCACGAACCCGCCGGCCGCGCCTCCGAGCGCCTTGCCCAGTGTCGAAGTGATGATGTCCACCTCTCCCACCACGCCAAAATGCTCTGCCGTTCCCCGGCCATTCTTTCCCAGCACGCCGGTGGCGTGAGAGTCGTCCACCACCAGTACCGCGTCGTGCCTGCGACAGAGCTGGATCAGGTCGGGAAGCTTGGCGATCGCTCCTTCCATGGAGAAAACGCCATCGGTGACCACCATCTTGACCCGGCGATCGCGGGCGGCGGCGAGTTTGGCATCGAGGTCGGTGAGATCAGCGTGCTGGTAGACCGCGGTCTGGCACTTGGTAATTGCCTTGGCCAGCCGAATCCCGTCAATAATCGAAGCGTGGTTCAGCTGGTCACTGATAATGAGATCGTTCTCGGTGAGCAGCGTGCCGGGCACGGCTTCGTTGGCGTTCCAGCAGCTCCCGAAGCTGAGCGACGCGGGGGTGCCGACCAGCCGTGCACAGGCGGCCTCGAGCGCGCGGTGGATCGTGAAGGTCCCGCAGATGAACCGGACCGACGCGGTGCCGGCGCCGAAGCGATCGAGCGCCGCCTTCCCGGCGGCAACCACGCTCGGCTCATTAGCGAGCCCGAGGTAGTTGTTGGAGGAGAGAATGATGACCTCGCCCCGGCCCTCCATCTGCACCCGGGCCGCCTGGGGGCTTTCCAGGAAGTTGAGCCGCTTGTAGGTGCCATCGCGGATGAACTGCTCCAGCTCGGGAGCGATCCGGTCCTCGATCGGGTTGCTCACGCGCGTACCTCCAAAATCACCTTCCCAGCCTGGCCGTCCTTGATGACCTGAATCGCCTCGGCGAGGCGCTCCAGCGGGAAGCGATGGGTGATGACAGGCCGCGGGTCGAGCTGCCCCGCTCGGAGGAAGCGCCGCATCTGATGCCAGGTAGCGTACATCTTCCGGCCGGTGACTCCGTAGAGCGTGACGCCCTTGAAGATCACGTCGCGGGCGAAGTCCACTTCGGTAGTACGGTTGGGGGTACCAAGCAGGTTGATCCTTCCACCCATGCGCGCCGCGGCCAGTGCCTGCGCGTGGCCGCTCGGGTGTCCACTCATTTCACACACCAGATCAACGCCGTCACCGGCGGTGAGTTCGTGGACCCGGGCCACCACGTCCTCGGTGCCGGGATTGATCGTAACCTGGGCGCCCATGGCTCGTGCGAGATCGAGCCGCTTGGTGTTGTAGTCACTGGCGATGACCAGCGATGCCCCCGCTGCCCGGGCCACACCGACCGCGAAGCAGCCGATGGGACCACAACCGATCACGAGGACGATGCTCCCCGGCACCTCGGCTTCGAGCACGGTGTGCACCGCGTTGCCCATCGGATCCATGATGGCGCCGATCTCGGTGGGGATGCCGTCCAGCTTCATGACGTTGGAGACCGGCATGGCGATATAGTCGGCGAAGGCGCCATCGCGGTCGACTCCGATGATCTGAGTCCGGCGGCACAGATGGGCAGCGCCCAGCCGACACTGAAGGCAGTGCCCGCAGACGACGTGTCCTTCGGCCGTGACCAGGTCACCGACGGCAAGCAAGCCGGCCGCGGCTGCCTCCCGACCGAGCTGCGTGATCTCTCCCGCGAACTCGTGACCCACGATCACCGGTGGCTTGATCCGGCCGCTGGCCCAGCTGTCCCATTCCCAGATGTGCAGGTCGGTCCCGCAGACGCCGGCGTGGTGCACCCGGATCAGCGCATCGCTGGGCCCGCAGGCAGGGATGGGTACCTCACGCAGGAAGATGCCCGGCCCGGCTGATTCTTTGACCAACGCGCGCATGGAGACTCGGAGGGAGAGGACGGGATGGACGGGAAAGACGGGAAGGAAAATAGCGAAAAGCGGGAATCTGGTCCACTCGTCGGCAGCGGCCGCGAACATTGCGGAGGATTCTTGCCAAGCGGGGGCCCAGGGAATTCAGGAGATACCTGAACATGAGCTTGGGATCTCTTCCGAGCTCTCATACACACTACTCCTGGCCAAGGATCTCAAGATCTTGCTTTACAAATCCCTATCGTCAAAAAAGGCCACCGACGCTGGTTCGCGGTGGCCCGTCCTTCCCGTCCTTCCCGTCCTTCCCGTCCTAGTCAGCAACCGCCAGCGCCTCCACCCGGACCGCGCTGATTTTGAACTCCGCGATCTTGGCGTAGGGGTCCAGCCGGGGATTGGTGAGCAGATTGGCGGCGGCTTCCCGGAAGTGGAATGGGATAAAGATCTGTCCCCGGGCCTGCCGGTCGGAGAGCCGGGCACCGATGAGCATCGATCCTCGCCGGGAGCTGACTCGCACAGTGTCGCCCTCGGAGACGCCGAGCTCCACTGCGTCTCTCGGGTTGATGTCCACTACCGGAATCGGCTCCCGGGAATCGAGCCCCGTCGAGCGCCGGCTCATGGTGCCGGTATGCCAGTGATACATCTGACGGCCAGTGTTCATCACGAACGGGTACTCCGCATCCGGCAGCTCTTCCGGCGCGACATGCTCGACCGGAACAAACAGGGCGCGGCCGTCGGCTGTAGGGAATGATTCGTTGAAGAGAAATGCAGTACCCTTGGAATCGGGTGTCAGCACCGGGTACTGCAGACCCTTTCCCTTTAGTCCGGCATAGGTGACTCCGCGCCATGATGGGGTAACCGCCGCGATTTCCCGCATCACGTCTTCGGGGCCTGACCAGGTGGTTTCGAGCCCCATGCGATTGCTCAGCTCCATGAGAATATCCAGGTCGCGGCGCGCGTTTCCTGGAGGATCGAGCGCGGCCTCGGCCAGCTGAATCCGGCGCTCGGTGTTGGCATAGGTGCCCGACTTCTCGGCGAAGGACGACCCAGGGAACACCACGTCGGCCCAGCGGGCGGTCTCGGTAAGGAAGAGGTCCTGTACCGCCAGGAACTCGAGGCCGCGCACCCATTCCTCGGCGTGCGCGATGTTGGGATCCGAAATCACCGGGTTCTCCCCCATGACGTAGAGTCCACGGATCGGACTGTCGTCCCGGGTCATCTCGGTCACCATCATCCCATGCTCGAGGGAGAGCGAGTCCTCCGACACCCCCCACGCACGGGCGTACTCCGCGCGAATGGCCGGATCGGTGACAGGACGATAGTCAGTGTACGCGAAGGGAATGGCACCGACGTCGCTGGCGCCCTGGACGTTGTTCTGGCCCCGGATCGGCATCATCTGCGCACCCCACTTCCCGATCATCCCGCAAGCGAGGAGCAGGTTGAGGAGGCTGGCGACTATGTCGGTCCCGGTGGCGTGCTGGGTCAGACCCATGGCCCAGAGCGTGGACGTGCGCGGACCCCGGGCGTACATCTCCGCCGCCTGGCGGATCACGCCGGCCGGAATGCCGGTGATCTTCTGGCCCATCTCCAGGGTGTAGGGTGCCACCGCCGCTTTTACCTTCTCGAACTCGCGGGTGCGCTCGGCAATGAACGTGGGGTCGGTGAGCCCAGCTTCGATGATGTGGTGCAGCATGCTGTTGAAGAGCGCCACGTCGGAGCCCGGCGTCATCTGGAGGTGAATGTCCGCCAGCTCGGCGAGCTCGACCTTCCTGACGTCAGCCACGATGAGCTTGGCGCCGCGGGCCACTGCCCGTTTGATCAGCGCGCCGAACACGGGATGGGATTCAGTGGTATTGGCCCCGGCGATGAAAATGACGTCACACGCCTCCTCGATCTCCCGCATAGAGCCGGAGGCCGCAGCGGTGTTGAGCGCGCGATTCATGGCGGAGACGGAGGTGGAGTGACAGAGCCGGGTGCAGTGGTCTACGCTGTTGGTCTGGAAGGCGCCACGCACCATCCGCATGAAGGCGTAATTGTCCTCGTTGGTGCACTTGGCCGAGGAGAGCGCGCCGAGAGCGCGGGGCCCGTGCTGGTCCCTGATGCGGAGGATCTGCTGCGCGGCCAGGCTCAGCGCCTCATCCCAGGTGGCCTCGCGAAAGGCGCTGTACCAGCCCGCCGGAGTCGCCACTCGATCCCGGACATCGTCGGCGTCGGGCGGTAGCCCGGTCAGCGGCGGCTTTCCGATCTGCCGCAGCGGTGGGCGAGGCTTCTTCTGGTCGCCCATCTCCTCGATGGTGAGCCAGGGGCCTTCCCGATGCCGGGGCCATTCGCCGGTCCAGGTCCATTGCCCGTCCTGGCACATCCAGCCCTTGCGGATCAGGGGGCCCGTCAACCGGTCCCGGTGCTGGGTAAAGTCGTACCCAAAGCGGCCTTTGACGCAGGTGGAGCCCTGGTTGGGCGTATCCTCTTCGATCCAGGGCGACGTCACTCGCATCAAGGTGTCGTCTTTGACGTGAAGATCGAGCTGGCATCCCACCGCGCAGTAGGGACAGACCGACCGCGCCACCTTGTCGGGAGTGCGTAGCGCCTCGGCACCGAACCGCTGCCGGGGGATGAACTCGAAGATTGCGCCGGTGGGACAGACACGAACGCATTCGCCGCACCAGGTGCAGCCGGCATGGTCTGGGTCGCCGTCGCCACCTACGATGATCTGTGCGTGCTCGCCCCGCTGGCCGATGTCGAGCACTCCGACTTCCTGGATGTCCTCGCAGGCCCGCACGCATCGGGTGCAGAGGATGCAGGTGCTCATGTCGTGCTGAATCATCACGTCGCCGGGACGCTCGTCACCGGTGCGGAGCGGCAGATCGTGGTGGAGGCGGACCGGCACATCGTACTGCACGACGTAGCGCTCGAACTCGTTGCGAGGATGCTCCCTGCCACCATTCGCGAGGTGCTCGCCTGGATAGCGCTCCAGGAGAAAGTCCAGCACGCTCCGCCGATTCTCCACCGCCGGCGGTGATTCCACGTCCACCACCATGCCTTCGGTGGCAGGTGTAGCGCAGGCCGGCATGAGCTTGTTCTGTCCCTTGACCGACACCAGGCAGATCCGACAGTTGCCCACAATCGGCAGCTTCGGGTACCAGCAGAGGGTGGGGATGTCGACCCCGACCGCACGCGCGGCCTCGAGGATCGTCTCCCCAGGCTGGAAGGAGACGGACTTGCCGTTCAGCGTCAGGGTTGGCATGAGCAACCGGTTGGGGTAGGAGTGAGCTAATTCGAGTTTAGACGGGAAATTAATGCGGTGCAAGGGGTTTGGTGGAGAAATACAAACACCCCCGGACCGAAGTCCGGGGGCGTTTCGCCGAGGGCCCGCACGGCCGTGCGGGTCTTAGGCGGCGTGCTCGGCCGGGACCCGCTGGTGCCAGTGCTGATCCATGCCGTCTTCATCGTCTGTGGCCCACAGATAGGCCCAGAACCGCACCGGCTTGGGCGCCGGGGCTCCGCTCCTGATCACGATGCCGCGAGGTGCCGATGGGGCAGCCAACGGAAGACTGGTCACGGTTGCTCCTCACACACGGGGAAATAGCCTGCTCGCCCGGGAGAGGTGCACCGTTCGTGCCGTCGGCGACCGTGGTCCAACTGAAACGCTGACAAGGTGTTGCTGGGGTGGGATTCGCTGCGCGTGTCGCTTGGACTCGGGAGATCGAGCGTCAGGCCGTGTCGGGTGGACACGCGGGTTTGCAGAGGATCAAACCATCCTGTCGGCGACTTTCCCCTGGGCGGCGGCGCCGCTTGGGGTCTTCCTCCTGGGCCCATCCCTGATACAGCGACCGAAGCGCATCGCGTGAGATTGCCTTGCAAGTCGGCAGCAGGACGTGGATGCCGCCCGGCCGGCTTCGCGCCTGGAGATCCTCGACCAACCCTACCCGGTCCGGGGCGGACAGGTCCAGCAACACGCTCGGGTCCAGCACCACGATGTCCACGCCTGATACGAAGCTCAGGAATTCCGGCAGGGCCTGGTCCAACTGGGTGACGTAGCTCTCGAAGAGGCTGGCCAGCGCCTCAGCGGCCATGCGGGACTCGACCCGCTCGACGCAGCCGAGGTCTCCTGCAATAAAGGTTACCGCGGCGTCATGCGCGGCGAGCAGATAGGTCGTGGGTGCCGCCTCCGTGCCGACCACGAGGGCTGTGTCCTCCGGCTCGAGCCGAGCGAGCAGCGGGGCAAGGGGACAGTGGGGCTCGAGGCCCCAATGGGTCGGCATTCGCTGCGCGGCGCGCAGCTTGATAAACTGCTGCCGCCACCGGCGGTAGGGTCGCAGGGAGAGCCGCTTCATGATGAGGCGGTCCACCGATTCGAGCATCAGGACCTCGGTCAGCACGAACTGGCCCTCGGAGTTCGCTTGCAGCTCCGATGCGGCTTCGTCGCCCAGCCGGAGCAGCTCATCGCGCCCGATCGAGTTCTTGTAGCCCTCGATGCGCTGAAGGATATACTCCTGGTAGTGCTGCTTGTCCGAGTAGGGCGAGCGGCGGCGTCGGTGGGCGGGGCGGACCTCGGTGGCGCTCAGCATGGCTCGACGTGCACCGTCACCTCGTCAAGCTGGAGGCTGTCGCGCAGGCGATCCTCGACCTGGTCGGCGATGCGATGGGCGCTGGCTACATCGGACCGGCCGTCTACGGCGATGGTCAGCTCGGCGAAGCGGTGGTCGCCGGCCTGGCGTGATCGGATAGCGTACGCTGACCTGACTCCGTTTACTCCCTCGGCCTCCTGCCGGATGGTGGCCTGATCGAAGGCCCGCTCGTCTACCAGACTGGGGATCGAGCGACGCAATATCAGATAGCCTGCCCGTCCCACGAGCACCGCCACAATCAGCGCGAGCGCCGGATCGGCCCAGGCCAGACCCGCGCGGGCGAGCGCCAGGCCGGTGAGCACGCCGAGGGTGATGAAGACATCGGTGCGGGTATGGAGCGCGTCGGCGAGGAGAATGTCGCTGTTGAGTCGTTTGCCCGCGCGGGTCTCGAACCACACCACCCAGATGTTCACCCCCAGGCTGAACACGAGCAGGGCAAGTGCGGTGTTGGACACGTTCACCAGCGGGACCCCCGTGACGAGCCGGGCGATCGCCCCACGCACCAGCTCGAAAATCGAGAGCGCAAGCAGAAGTGCGATGAGGAGGGCCCCGAGCGTCTCGAACTTGGCATGCCCATAGGGATGATCCTCGTCAGGCGCCTTTGACGCAACGCGTACGACGAATAAGGCGAACAGGTTATTGACCGCATCCACGGACGACTGGAGGGCGTCGCCGAATACGGCCAGCGAGTTGGTGTCGAACCCGACTGCGAACTTTACGATGACAACTACGATGTTGGCGAGGAGGATTCCGCCAAGGACCCGGCGGACCCGCGACGACTTGTCCCGAGAGTCTCCCAGGCTGACCATTGATAGAACTTGGTCGTCGTGGTCTGGAGAGTCAACGATTTTCGGCGACTCGCTTCAGACCGCCTTTACGATTGCTCCCTTGAGATATCCCGTCTCCGGAATCGTAAGCACCTCGGGATGATCCACGCCTTGTCCGAGCACCTGCTCCAGGGTGATGCGGCGGCCGCTGTCCCCGGCGGCCTCGGTGAGCATGCCGAGGAACTGGGGCCGCTGCACGTGAAAGGAGCAGGATGCGGTCAGCAGGGTACCCCCCGGAGCGAGAATCCGCATCGCCCGGAGGTTGATCTCCCGGTAGCCCCGGAGCGCGTCGCCAGCCGTGGCGCGCGATTTGGCGAATGCCGGTGGGTCGAGCACGATAAAGTCGAACCGCTCCCGAGCCCGCTCGAGCTGCCGCAGCGTCTCGAACGCATCGGCTTTCCGCCAGTCAATATTGGTGAGGCCATTGAGCGCGGCATTGGCCGCGCCGCGATCCAGCGCCTCCTGGCTCACATCAAGCGCCAGCACACTGCCGGCACGGCGGGCCAGGTGAAGGGCGAAGGAGCCGTGATAGGAGAAGCAATCCAGCGCTCGCCCGGACTGGGGCATGCGCTGGCCCGCAAGCAGGCGATTGGGGCGCTGATCGAGAAAGGCGCCGGTTTTCTGACCGTCCCACGGGGCTGCCAGGTACAGCGCCTGTCCCTCCCGCACCTGGATTTCCCGGGGCATCGTTCCGTGTACCTCGAGCGGCTCCGGCGGCAGTCCTTCGCGCCGCCGCGCTGGGGCGTCGTTACGGAGCAGAATCCCTTCGGGCTGAAATAGCTCGACCAGGGCGGCCACGATCGATTCGCGCATCGTCTCCAGACCCGCGGACAGGATCTGGACCACCAGCCACCGGTCGTAGCGATCCACGATGAGGGACGGGATACCGTCACCCTCCCCATGCACGAGGCGGTAGGCGGTCGCGTCGATTCCCTCCCGGCGGGCGGCGCAAGCCGCAAGATGTTCGACCCACCACTGCTCGTCGACGGCTCGGTCGGTGCGCTCCAGCAGCCGGAGTCGGATCTCGGACTTGGGAGAGTAGAGTGCCTGGCCGATGAAGCGCCCTCGCGAGTCGCGCACCGGCACCACGCCCGGTGCGGCTGGCCCGCCGGTCACCTCACTGCGGTAGATCCAGGGATGGCCCCGCACCCAGCGCTCAGCGCCGCGCGGAGTGACCCTGGTCTCGATCACGCTCGGTCAGGGCGAAGCACGGTGGCTCCGCGAAGGTAGCAATGCTTGATTTCCGCCCTGCTCCGGGCAGTGTAGGCATGCACCAGCAGGCGAATGCACATCGGCAGCGATCCCGGCACCGGGATCTCGGTGGAGTGGAGCAGCGCCACGATGTTCCAGCCAAATTCCTCGGCGGCACGCGCGGGGAAGGCAGCATCCAGATCGTTCGTTACGGTGAAAAGCCCGCTGACGATGTCGTCCGGTTGCAGCCCGTTGGCCTGGATCAGGGTGCGGAGCAGCTCGTCAGTGGCCGCAAGTATCTCCGCCGAATCGTTACGGGTCACGGTGGTGGCGCCCCGGATACCCTGAAGTCGAACTGAGGGTGGCATGGGAGATAATGTAGCGCAACTCGTCCGCCTCATGCTCGTCACCGATGACCGTTTGGTCCGCGGACGAGACCTCGTGTTGCTGGCGCAAGCGGCGGAGCGGGGCGGGGCCACCTCGGTGCAGCTCCGACTAAAAGAGGTTGCCGCCCGGGACCTGGCGCAGCTGGTCCGTCGGCTGGTGCAGGCGCTCCGCATCCCTGTCCTGGTCAACGATCGGCCGGATGTGGCCATAGCCGCCGGGGCCGCTGGCGTCCATCTCGGCCCCGACGACATGCCGGTGGAGCTCGTGCGCCGGATTGCACCGCCGGGATTCGTGGTGGGCGCGTCGGTGGGCAGCGAGGCGGAGGCCGCCACGGCCGGTGAAGCCGATTACTGGGGCATCGGCCCCTGGCGAGCGACGGGGACCAAGGAGGACGCGGGCATCGGGCTGGGCGCCGATGGCTTCGGCCGGCTACGCCGTCTGGCCGGCGGCAGACCCGTCCTCGCCATTGGGGGAGTAACACCGGAGGACGTTCCTCTGATCCTCCACGCTGGAGGCACGGGGGTGGCCGTCGTATCGGGGATACTGGGAGCCGAGGACGTGGAGAGCGCGGCTCGGCGGTACGCGAGGCAGGGGGGCAGCACCAACTCGACTTCAGTTATCGCTTAACCGCACCACTGTCCGAGCTGAACCCCCGCTGCCCCGCTCCCCGGCCGCCCACCCTGATCTGTCGAATCGCTCGGAGATGTTCGTTGTAGGTCCGGGAGAAGACGTGATGTCCGTCCTCGCCGGCCACGAAATACAAATAACGCACGTTGGCCGGGTAGAGCGTCGCCTCAATGCTCCGGCGGCCGGGTGAGTTCACCGGCGCGGGGGGCAGACCACGATTGAGATAGGTGTTGTAGGGTGACGCGATCTGGTAGTCTTTGACGAAGAGGCGGGACTTGCGTCTCCCTCGCTTCAGCATGATGGCGTACTGTACCGTAGGATCGGCCTGCAGCGGCATGCCGATCCTCAGCCGGTTGTGATAGACCCCGGCAATCGTCTCCCTTTCTTCGTCCGCCCGGGCCTCGCCCTCCACAATCGAAGCCAGCGTCACCACGGCGAGCCGGCTCATGTTCAGCGAGTCCAGGCGGGCATCCCAGGCCGGCGTCCACTCGGCCTTGAAGCCCTCCGCCATCAGGCGTACCAGCGCGCGTGCATTGATATCAGCAGGAAGGAGATACGTCTCGGGGCGCAGGAACCCCTCAAAGGACGGCATTCGCATCCCCAACAGCGCGGTGGCAGCGGTGCTGTCTCGCGCCGCCGCAACGAAAGAATCAGGTGGGATGCCCAGTTTTTCCCCGGCCAGCGCCGCCACCTCGGGGATGGTAAGGCCCTCAGGAACGGTGAATTTCAGGGCCGCCTTCTGCCCGCGCGATAGCATCGTCAGGACCTTGAGCGGCGAGGTACCCGCGGGGAACTCGTACACGCCCGAATGCACCGAACGATCTACCCCACGCACTCGAGCCAGCAGCTTGAACGAAGCCGGATGGGTGATCACCCCGTGCGCCTTGAGGCTGTCCGTCACTGCCGAGAAGGACGCGCCGGCCGGCAGGATCACGCGGGCGGGTTTCGTGGATGTGCCGCAGGCGGTCAGGGCGGAGAGAGCGAAAAAAATAGAACGGTGAACCCGCCGGGCCGCAGGGGACTGCAAGCTGTTCACAGCTCCGGTCCCGTCTGATTCTGCGCTTCCGAGCTGTCCGCCCTTTGCGCCTCGTCCGTCCGATTCCTGCGCGCATCGAGGAAATGCTGGAGCAAGACCGCCGCGGCCAGGGCATCTATATCGGCCTTGCGGCCGCGGGTAGAACCTCCCTGTTCCCGGATGGAGGCCAGGGCCCGGGCCGTGCTCATGCGTTCATCCCAGAGCTCCAGCGGGAGGCCGGTGCGGCGAGCGACGGTGCTGGCCATCTCCCGGGCCGCGATCGCGCTGTCGCCCTCGGTACCCTCGAGGGAAAGCGGAAGTCCGACGACGACCCCAACCGGATTGTGCAGGGCAACGAGCTCGAGCAGGCGGGGCATCGGCAGGCGCTTACCTTCACGGCGCTGCAAGGTCTCCAGCGGGGTGGCAAGCACCTGGGATTCATCGCTGAGGGCGAGGCCGATCCGGAGCTCACCCCAATCGAGAGCGAGCAGGCGGCCGGCGGTGGGGATCATTCTGGGAAGATGAAGACCCTACTGGGCCATGGTCGCGAAGAACTCCTTGTTGTTCTTCGTGCGCTTCATCCGCTCCAGCAGAAACTCGAGGGCTTCGACCGGCGGCATATCGGCGAGGAAGTTGCGAAGCAGATAGACCCGGTTGAGCTCGTCCTTGTCCATCAGCAGCTCTTCCTTGCGGGTGGAGGTCTTCTGGATGTCGATGGCAGGGTAGATCCGGCGGTCGGCCAGCCGGCGATCCAGCACCAGCTCCGAGTTGCCGGTGCCCTTGAACTCTTCGAAGATCACCTCGTCCATTCGGCTCCCGGTGTCGACCAGCGCCGTCGCGATGATGGTGAGGCTCCCGCCCTTGTCGATGTTCCGGGCTGCGCCGAAGAACCGCTTGGGCTTCTGCAGGGCGTTGGCGTCCACACCGCCGGAGAGAATCTTCCCCGAGTGAGGGACTACGACGTTGTGGGCCCGGGCGAGGCGGGTAATCGAGTCGAGCAGGATGACCACATCCCGTCCATGCTCCACCAGCCGCTTCGACTTCTCGATGACCATGTCGGCGACCTGGACGTGCCGGTCGGCCGGCTCGTCGAAGGTGGAGGAAATGACTTCCGCCTTGACGTTCTCCTCCATGTCCGTGACTTCCTCGGGGCGCTCATCGATCAGCAGCACGATGAGCACGATCTCCGGGTGGTTCTCGCTGATGGCGTTGGCCAGCTTCTGCATCAGGATCGTCTTGCCGGCCTTGGGGGGCGCCACGATCAGGGCGCGCTGGCCCTTGCCGAGTGGGGAGAGGAGATCCACCACCCGCATCGACAGGTCGCCGTTCTTGCGCTCCAGACGAATGCGGGCGTCCGGGTACCTGGGCCGCAGGTTGTCGAAGGCGATCCGGTGCTTGGTTTTCTCCGGCTCCTCGAAGTTGACCTGCTCCACCTTGAGCAGCGCCAGATACCGCTCGCCCTCCTTGGGAGGACGGACCTGCCCCATGACCGTGTCGCCGGTACGGAGATCGAAACGCTTGATCTGGCTGGGCGAGACGTAGATGTCATCCGGCCCGTAGAGGTAGTTCCAGTCCTGGCTTCGGAGAAAACCGTAGCCCTCGGGCAGGATCTCCAGCACGCCCTCACCTCGAATGACAGTGTCGGAGTCGAGCAGCGATTGCTCGATACGGAAGATCAGATCCTGCTTTCGAAGGCCGGAATAGTTGGTGATGTTCAACTGCTCGGCCAGCGTGTGCAGTTCGGCGACCGACTTCTGCTTTAACTCAGCGATATCCACGGGTGGGACTCCAGGCGGACGGGCCCGGCCAAGGGTCGGGCTGCGGGGTTGGGTTGTGAGAGCAAGATCGAGCGAGGTTGGACTGTATGTAGTTGGCGCCAAGCGCCGGGGCCTACAAGGTATTTTGGGTCGGGGAGTTTCCTAACGGGACAAGAAAGCTTCGTCAAAATAGAGGCTGGTCGGAGCAGAGTCAAGAGCCAGCACCCAGACTCTATTGCGTAACCTCCTGTCAGGTACAATCTTTGACTCGTCACGGCAGCCAGGTGGAGGTTCCGCACTGGACCAATAAACCGGACTATGATGTCATCTATCCAGGCACGATGAGCGACGCCGAGAGGCTCAGCCGACTGCGCCACGACCTGTCCAATCCGCTTTCGGCACTGCTCGCCGAGACCCAACTCCTCCTGCTTAACGAAGCACAGATCGACCCCGAGACGCTGACCGGCCTCAGGGAGATCGAGGCGCTGGCCATCCGCATGCGCTCGATGTTGCGGGAGCTCTAGGCCGAGATAGGCAGGTCGCCGGGGTGGGGGAATGCCGTCACGAAGGCCTCCACGGCCTGCGGATCGAGCTGGGTCCCCGCCACCCGCCGCAGCTCCGTGACCGCCACATCCGCCGGCCTCGAGTCACGGTAGGGACGCCGGGTCGTCATCGCGTCGAACGCATCCGCGACGGCGACGATGCGGGCCTCGATCGGAATCTTCTCTCCCCGTAAGCCATCCGGAAACCCCGCCCCATCCAGCCGCTCGTGATGCGATCGCACAATCCGCAGCACGTCGGGCGACTCATGCGCCAGCGGGGCCAGCATCCGCTCGCCGAGCGCGGGGTGCTCGCTGATCTGGCGGAATTCCTCCGGAGTCAACCTGCCCGCCTTGTGCAGCACCGCCTCACGAGTCCCGATCTTTCCGATGTCGTGTAACTCGCCCCCAAGCCTGATGCCGTCGAGACCAGGGCCGTCAAACCCTAGCTCCGCGGCGGTTGCCACGGCATACTGGCTCACCCGGATCGAGTGGCCACGGGTGTATGCGTCCTTGGCTTCGAGCGCGCGGGCCAGCATCTGGATGCCCTGGAGGAACAGCTCCTGGATCCGTTGGGCCTGCACCGCCACCTGGCGCTCCAGGTGCGCCTGATAAAACCGGTTCTGGAGCACCAGGGCGCGCTTCTCCAGGGCACGAACCACCCGGGCCTGCAGCTCACTCAGGGAAATCGGCTTCAGCAGGAAATCGGCTGCTCCCAGGTGGAGGCAGTCCACGGCGGTCGTCGTCTCGCTGAGTCCACTGAGCATGATGACGGAGCTGTCCGGGAAGCGCCCGCGAACCGCTTCCAGGAAACCCATGCCGTCCAGGTCGGGCATACGCATGTCCGAGATGATCAGCGGGGTCTCGCCAATACGGTCAAGAACCTTCAGCCCCTCCCGTCCGTTGCAGGCCTCGAAGCAGTTGAAGCCTTGTGCCTGGAGCATACGGGTGAGAGACCGGCGGACACTTGGTTCGTCATCGACGATGAGGCAGTTGGCCGAGCCGGCCATGACCGGCGGCGCGTCCTGGGTTTCTGGCATTACGGCTGTTACCGATTGGTGGGGGATAGGATGCCACGAACATCCGATCGCCACACACTGTAAGCCGGTTGGCCTGGATTGTCCACTGTCGCGG
>DATBSM010000229.1:0-11526 GCA_036559785.1 Gemmatimonadales bacterium | reverse complement strand
CGAAGGAATGGTGCTGGTGACCAAGGACGGGGGACTGATTCAGATCCCCAGCATCGCGCGCCGGATCTACGACGTCTCCGGCGCCGGCGACACGGTGACCGCCTGGCTGGGCACGGCGCTGGCAGCGGGTGCTACGATCCGGGAGGCGGCCCAGCTTGCCAACTATGCCGCGGGAGTGGAAGTGGGAAAGCCGGGCGTGGCCACCGTGTCGCCCGACGAGGTGTTGGCGACTCACGAAGAGCGGTTCGATCAGATCGGGAAGCTGCGGAGGGGAGGGTTGATCTAGGCTATTGGCTATGGGCTATGGGCTATTGGCTATTGGCTATTGGCTATTGGCTATTGGCAAAGCTCGGCCCGAATGGTTACCCGATGGGGGCTGCAAGTGCCGTTATGAATCCGTCACGACCCCTGAACTAGTCTGGTGTGCTTTAGCCCATAGCCCATAGCCCTCCCTACACCTCCACCCCGGTCCCAAACCCCAGCCACACCCGCCAGGTCTCCTTTACATCCAGGATGTAGCCAGCCAGCCACCCAGCCGCCTCGGCATGAACCGGAGCGAGCTCTACGGCGCCCGATTCCGCCATACGGTCGCGCACGCGGTCTGGGCAGTCCTTCAGGGCCATCTCGCAGAGCCGCTCCTTGCTCCAGGACTTGGGTGCGCGTACACCGCACTGCGCCAGGAAACCGAGCAGGTCCCGCCGGGTCCAACCTCCGAGCCAGGCGGCGGCGTCCATGGCCGGGATGACCAGGCCGCTCTCCAGGATGAGCCGGCATGAATCGCTGACCTCGAGCCCGCGCCGACGGGTCTCGAGGCGGCTCAAGCTAGCCAGGGTGCGGGGTACGCCGGGATCGGCGCTGAGGTGCCGCAGCGCTTCCACGGCGTGGGCGCGTGAGCCGAGCGGCAGGCTGGCCAGGGCGCCGAGCAGGGATTGGAAGGCGGCGTCGTGCGGAGGCACTGGAGAGCGGATTGCTCCCAGGGCCAGGGGGGACCAGCAGGCCCAGTAGTCCATTTCCTGCCCCATCTCACGCACGAATTCGTTGCGACGCTCGACCAGAACGGACGCCCGAGTCATCCGGAGGGCGTGAGGCGCCATGACCGCGGCAGCGAAGTCAGCGGCCTCTCCCGCCATAATGAAGCCGGAAAAGGTCTCGTGCGCCGCCAGCATCACCAGCGTTACCCGAAGATCGAGGTAGGCCTCGGCCGTACCGTTTAACAGATATTGTGACAGCGGCGCCGACATGATGGCCCGCGCCAGGTCGCCGTACTGACGCTGAATCTGCTCGCCGGTGCCCTCCTCGGAAGGATCGGCACGCCGCACTCGCCACAGGTATTCGGACAACGCCTCGACTTCGCAGCGCAGCACTCGCTCCCGCAGCCAGGGGGAGAAGTCGGTGCATGGCACGCAGCTCGAAGGGTTGTGGGTCCGGGACAGGCAGGGAAACTCGCGGTGGCCCCGACCGCCAGCATAGCTTAGCAGATCGCAGGAGCATGGATCGTCGGCGGTGAGAACTGCCGATTCTTCGTACGGCCCAGCTGTCAAAATAGTATCCAGGTTGAGAGCTCTGGAATGTTTTCCGGAATGGGGAAATCGGCAAGGGGGGATTTCACTGACGGGCCTGGAACAAGGAAGGAGGAAGTGGGCGATGAGGGGCTCGAACCCCCGACCTCGCGCATGTGAGGCGCGCGCTCTAACCAACTGAGCTAATCGCCCGAGCGACTCGGGAGGGTGATTCTAAGTGCCCGTAGCCATCGGGGCAAGTCAGCTGGAGCGAGCCGCCTAAGGGGTAATCGTGATGGTAACCGTGCCGGTGGATGTCAGAGTTCCATCCGATGCCTCATAGGTGAACGAATCATCCCCCACAGCGCCGAGGTCAGGCGTGTAGGTGAATGATCCGTCGGCGTTGAGCTGAACCGAACCTTGAGGCGGATCGCTGGCGTTTTGCGCGGACAGCGGCGTGCCGTCTGGGTCACTGTCATTGTTGAGAACGCCTTGAGGAGCATCTACTGTCAATGCGGCTCCTCCCCCCGGAGTCGGGTATGCGTCATCAACCGCATTCGGCGATTGGTTCGGGGGTGGCGGCGCCGTGACGCTGACGTTATGGCCGACAGTCCGAGACCCTCCACGGTCGTCGGTGACCGTGAGCTGGACCTGATAGGTATCCTCCGAGCTGAACCTATGCTGGGGGCTCTGCTCAGAAGAGCCAGTGCCATCGTCGAAATCCCAACTCCAGCTCACTATGGTACCGTCAGAGTCGAAGCTCTGATCGCTGAACTGGCAGTCAAGATTGGTGCAACTCGACGTGAACTCGGCGGTGGGCCGCTCATTTGGCGCGGTGACCGTGACCTGGTGTTCTACCGCGGCCGAGGCGTTGTCGTTGTCGGTGACTGACAGTCTGACCGTGTATGTGCCGCCGGCGGCATAGTCGTGGTCAGGATTCTGGTTATTGGAACCGCTGTTATCGCCGAACGACCATTGCCGGCTCTCTATGTTGCCGTCGCTGTCGGTGCTCTCGTTGTTGAACTCACATTTCAGGTCGTCGCACTGCCAGGTGAATTCGGCCGTGGGCGGCTGATTCGGCGCCTGAGGCGGGTTCACACTATGAGTTTCGTTCGCCGAGCTGGTGGCAAAGCTGGCGTTCCCCTGGAAGGTGGCGGTGAGGGTCCTTTGTCCCAAGGTGTTAAGGGCCAGTGTGCAGCTGCCCGAGCCCGCAATAATCTGGAGAGGGCAGCCGTCCACCCCATCACTTACGGTCGCAGTGCCCTCCGGGACCGCGTGATCGGAGCGCACGCTCAAGGTCACCGTAAACGACTCCCCCGGAACCGTCGGGTCCGGGTTATCGACTTCGAAGCGCGTGTTGGTACTCGCAGCCGATTGCGACACAGTCACGGCATGGGTGACGGTTGCGGTGGCCCCGTTGTTATCGGTAACCGTCAGGCTTACCTGATAGGTGCCGCCACTCGGGAACTCGTGGTCCGGATTCCGCCTGTCCGAGGTTTCTCCGTCGCCGAAGTTCCACAGCCGGCCGTCTATCCTGCCGTCGGGATCGTTGCTCTGGTCCTCGAACCGGCAGTCCAGCTGATCGCATGTCGTGGTGAATTCAGACGTTGGGGACAGATTCGAGGGAGTGCCTGAAGTGACAGTGTGAGCCTCCGTATCCGAGCTTGGTGAGAAACCGTTCCCGGCCGAATAGGTGGCCGTCAACGTCCGGTCCCCGACATTATTGAGCGTCAGCTCGCAGCTCCCAGCACCATTATTGAGGGTGCCGGTGCAGCTCGGTGTGGGGCCGTCGCCACTTACGGTCACCGTCACCGTACCGCCCGGCGTACCGGCACTGGACGCTACGGTGAAGCGCACAGTGAACGTGCTGCCGCTGACGCTCGGGTCCGGGTTGTCCTCGGTGATGGTTGTGGTGGTGCCGATCGCCTCGAGCTCGATCTCGTTCGAGGTGACCTGGGCATAGCCTGGGGCCGTGAACACCAGGGTCCGTGGTCCCGGATCGCCGGAGATGGATAGGTCGGTGAAAGTGGCGCGGCCGGAGGCGTCGGTGCTTACCTGTCTCGTTCCGCTGAGCTCCCCTCCACCCGAGCCTATGGTTGCGGTAACCTGGATCCCGCCCTGGGCTGCATCATTGCCCTGGGAATCCCGAAGCTGGATGACAGGTTGCCGGGCGAGCGGGAATCCATTGCGGGCGGAGCCGGACGGCTGGGTCCGGATGAAGAGCGATGCCGGCGCGCCTGAGGTGGCGGTGGCCCTGAAGGTGGCGACTCCCACACCCGACACCACCGCGTCCAGCCGCTGCTGTCCCAGGGTGCTGCCCAGGGTCCACCTGGCCAAGGTGCGCCCGTCACTGTCGGTGGTGCTGATCTCCGGAGCGACGGATCCTCCCCCGGTTGCCACCACCCAGCTGACGGCAATGTTGGGTACGCCGTTGCCATCGCCATCGATCAGCTGCACCACGAGGTCGGCCGGTAGCACCGTCCCCGCTGCTGCCGTCTGGTCGCTGCCTGACAGAACGACCAGCCGCGAGGCATCGCCTGCGATGGCGGTATGGAGGAAGGTGACCGGTGACCCCGCCAATCCTTCGGCGCTGGCAACGGTAGACTGCTGCCCCACGGCCGGACCGAGTACGCGATCGACCCTGGACCGCCCGTCCTCATCAGTCGCGACGACGTCGGCGCTGACGCTCCCACCACCCACGGCGGCCCAGCTGATGGGCACCCCGGCCACCGGGTTCCCGAACCCATCGGTCACTTCCACCACCAGCCGGTCGTCGAGGGGCAGGCCGACGTGACCGGTCTGGTCCACGCCCGCCACGGCCGCCATCGTGTTGGCGTCTTCGGGAAGCGCTATCGCGCTGAACGGGGCCTGGATCGGTCCGCTGCCTCCGCTAACCACGACCCTCGCCTGACCGGTCTGCCGCCCGATGGCGGTGCCCAGCACCAGCCTCGTCTCGGCCTCGCCGTTTGCGTCGGTGGTCTTCTCCTCCGGAACCACCGCGGCCCCAGCCCCCGCCGAGCTGAACTCGAACGCCACGGTGGCTCCCGTCACGGGCCGGCCCCGCGTATCGGTTACCTGGACCACCAGCGGGTCGTTGAGCGGCTCGCCCACCCGCCCGCGCTGGTCGTCCCCCCTTATCACCGTAATTGCCGCCGGCTCACCCTCGTCCGGAAGCACGACATCTCCCCCGCCGCAGCCGGCGAGCAGGATCAGGATCGAGGCGATTGATGGGAACGTCAGGCTGGGGGATACACGCTCTCGGCGGGAGAGCAACACCAGACTCCGGCGGGAGCTGGAACTGAGGCAGGGGGGGCTGCGCACCGTTTCTTCTCTCGGCGACGCCAGGGGGCGTCAGATCAGTTGGTACTATGAAGACGGTCCCGGGGCGAGGATCCCCCGGCCGGCTAGCAAGAATATACCTCCGATTATCCGGGTGAAGTGACGGCGGTTACAGGGGGGGGCGGGCGGGTAGGCGGACAGGCGGACAGGCGGCAGGCGAAACGTGCAAGACGCTGAGGGCGGAGCCTCAACAGGGCGAGAGACGACCCCGAAGCGGAGACGGACCAGGCCGGGGAGCCAAACCGACAAACCCGAGGTGGGAACGAACGAACCTGAAGCGGCGACGGACCCACCCGAAGGGGCAGCGGACCAACCCGAAGGGGCGACGGACGCGGGAAGCAGCGGGGCAGCGACAGGAACCTGGTCCACGCAATACCACGCAGAATTGCTCAAATCCACAGAGTTCGGGTACTACTCAGGTACTCCTAGGGTGCGCCCTGCTTACTGTTGCGTACTGTCCTATAGGGTGGCCCGAGCCATATCAATTCCCGGTACGGCAGGGTAGGTTCCGGATGCCCCACCGAAGTACTCCTTGCCAGCGCCGGCCGTCGTCGCCGGACCTAAGGTCCCACATGTTGATCGATCGCCTCGTCCCCTCCACCAAGGGGCGGCGCATTGTCATTTGCGACTACAACGCGTTGCTGCTCTCGGTTACAGGTCTCTTGCGGATGAGCGACTACGCCGTGTTCCAGGCCCACGATGGCTGGGCGGCACAAGAGCTCTGCACGCTGCTGCCGGACATCGAGCTGCTGGTGCTGAACACGTACAGGACGGGGATTGACGTGGGGGAACTTTGCAACAATGTGCGAGCCCGCAAACCTGGACTGGCAATCCTACATATCGGCTCAACCATCCCTGACGGCCTTCCAGACGATGTGCCGACGCTGCCTGAGGATTTTACCGCAGACAGTCTGTTGCTGACCGTCCGGGCTCTGGTGGAACCAGGTCTGATGAGGGCGGGCCACCCCTCATTGGAGCCCGAACCCGTAGTCCTGAACTACCCCAATGGTCGGCGGCGGGACGACATTGGCCCGCGACATGTGGCAACGCTCGATGAGCTGCCGACAGCGCCCGTCCCGTCATCTGAGGATTAGCGCACGCACGGAATCGTATTACGGGAACCGTTCTTGCTTCGGGAACACTGATGTCTCCACGCATCCTGGTTGTGGACGATGAGCCAGAGCTCTGTGAGCTGGTGGCGCGAATGCTCCGCGCCGAAGGGTACGAGGTAGTGAAGGCTTGCGATGGTCAAGCTGGCTGGGAGCTCATCGGAATCGATGCTGAATCCTTTGATCTAGTGGTGACAGACAGTCGGATGCCCGGCATGAGCGGCATCGAGTTCATCCGACGCCTGCGAGAGCACAATCCCACGTTGCCGATCATTCACATCTCTGGCAGCCACGTCAACACTATCTACGACCTTCCGAGTGATATCCGTACTCTGTTCAAGCCATTCGACTTGCCAGAGCTGGTCCCCTCTGTTCGAAGTTTACTCGCCGCCTGAACTCCTAGGCCCCACGACCAATCTAGGGGCCGAGGGGCGTACTCGCGACAAAAACGGCCACCGCGATAGGTGGCCGTGGGTTCTGGAAGTTAGTTGCTATGGTTGACTTACCAGAATGGGCCCTCTGGGATTCGAACCCAGGACCTACGGATTATGAGTCCGCTGCTCTAACCGACTGAGCTAAGGGCCCGCGACGCGAGAAAACTCGCAGCCCCGCGCAGTTGGGACAAGCCGCGCCCCCGGGTTACTACGCTTGCGCCTCCTGTGGAAGGAGCCGGGCGACGGCATCGGTGAGCTCGCTGATGCTAAACGGCTTCTGAAGAAAACGCTTGGCCATCTCACCCTGAGGCTTTTCGTAGGCGGAGATGTAGAGCACCGCCGGCGGCGAAGGCAGCTTCTCGACCTCCAGCGCGAAGGCGTGGCCACCCATCCCGGGCATCACCAGGTCGGTGATGACCAGAGCCACTTTGCGCTCCATCGACCGGAGGATTTCCATGGCCGTCTCGCCGTCGGAGGCGAGCACAACCTGATACCCCTCCTGGGTCAGGGCCCTCTCAATGTAGTTCCGGGCAATCGCCTCGTCGTCCACTACCAGAACCATCGGTGTCATCCGTCGCCCCTTTCTTCGATCTGTTATCCGTCAGCTCGCTCTGATCCGCTCGTACAGCTCGATGTGCCGCTCTGCCATGGCTGTCTGGGTAAATCGCTCTGTCACCCGTTTCCGTCCCGCCTCGCCCATGGTCCGGCGGCGTCCACTGTCCCGGCTTAACGTCTCCAGCGCGCGGGCCAGGGCCGGCACGTCTCGAAGCGGTACCTCGAGCCCGGTCACCCCGGGCACGTTGACCTCACGTACCGCACTGGGCAATGCCGTGGTAATCACAGGCCTTCCTGCCGCCATGGCCTCCAGCACGACCAGGCCAAACATCTCTTCCACCGTGACCGAGGGCAGGACCAGGAAATCGGCGTCCGCCATGCGACGGGGCAAATCGTCATCTGGATATTCGCCGTACCAGCGCACCCTGTCTGTGATGGCCAACGCACGAGCCAGGGTCTGGAGCCGGGGACCCTCCGGACCGGACCCGACGATGTCGAGCCGGAGGTCGGGTACCTGCTCCAGCGCCCGAAGCAGGATGTCGAGACCCTTGTACGCCACCAGACGACCGATAAAGATGGCCCGGACCGGAGCTCCGGGTGGCGGTGGGGGCACGCTCAGCCAGCGAGTCTGATCGATGCCGAAGGGGATGACTTCCACCTTCCCTTCGTACCCCAGGAGCTCGGTCGAGAGCGCCAGGTGTGCCCGGCTCGGCACCACCACGGCGCGGGCGCGCCGGATGACCTGCCTGGTCAGCGGGCGGTACAAGGTCCGGTTGGAGTCGGCGTGTTGCGTCACGACCACCGGGGTGTTCCCGGCGCGGAGCAGGCAGGCCAGATCGGCGAGCGGGTGAGGATGGTGGACGTGGATGATGTCGGCCCGCTTCCAGGCGGCGGCAATGTACCCCGGGGCGATCTCCTGGGAGCCGAGCGCCGCGAAAGAAAAGGCGCGGGTGACCAGGGACCGATGGCGGCCGGTTTCCCCCGACTTTCCCAGGCTCTCGACCGCCACTACCTCGACCTGGTGCCCCAGATTGGCGGCGCCTTCCACCAGGGTCTGGACCACGCGTTCCATGCCCCCGGACCGGGGCCAGTAGTACTTCGCGAGGTGCAAAATGCGCATGACCCTGGGTAACCTCGGGTGTTTGGAGCGGCCCCTCGGTCTATATTCAGCGGTGGTTCCGGCAACTTCACCAGAGATCCCAATCGCGTCAACCTGAACAAGCTACTGGCTATTCGCTATGGGCTATGGGCTATGGGCTACTCCGTGCGTCCAGGGGGTTCGATGACCGTTGCGACCGTTGCCAAAAAGCCAATAACCAATAGCCAATAGCCCATAACCATATGCGCGCCGTAGTTGTCTCCCATCTCTACGCCGATCCCGCTAATCGGGCCAAGCTCCGGGCCCTCTCGGGGCTCGGCGTCACGCTTGCGGCCGTGGTGCCGGACCGATGGACCACGAGCGAGGGCGTATCGCAGAGCACGGCCACCGGTGATGACGGAGGGGTTCAGGTCCTGCCCATCCCGGTGCGCGGCCGTGCAACTGACCCTGCCCGCCTGCAATGGAACGGTGCCGCGCTACGGAAGCTGATCAGCGACTTTCAGCCGAACCTGATCCACATCGAGGAAGAGCCCTGGAGCCAGCCGGCGGCGCTGGGCCTTCGGACGGCCCGGCGGCTGGGCATTCCAAGTGTGCTCTCCACGGCGGAGAGCCTGCCCCGACGGTACACCCTGGGGCAGCGGTTTCGGAGGGAGCGCAGCCTGCGGCTGGCCACCGGCGTGATCGGGAGCAACAACCTGGCACTGGCCCTTGCCATCAAGCGCCGGCCCACCGTGCCTCACCTGTCCCTTCCCCACCTCGGAGTGACCCCTCCCGCTCTGCCGCCTCGAGTGCCGCACCCCGGACTGGCTATCGGGTTCGTGGGCCGGCTGGTTCCGGAGCGCGGCCTCGATCTACTGTTTCGAGCCTGCGTTGGTATGGCCGGCAAGTGGACGCTGACGGTCGTCGGCACCGGGCCGTCGCAGGAGGAGTTGGAGGGGTTGGCTCAGCGACTCGGGATCGCGGCGCGGATTTCGTGGGCCGGAGCGCTACCGCGGGCGTCGGTGGACGAGATCTGGCCCCAGCTCGACTGCCTGGTCCTCCCCTCCCGCACCACCCAACGCTGGGTGATGACGGTGGGCCGAGCTGCTCTCCACGCGATGGCACATGGCGTCGCTGTGGTCGGGACCGATTCGGGGGCCCTGCGCGAGCTGGTGGGAAATGGGGGGCGCATCGTTCCGGAGGAAGACGTGCCCTCGCTAACCGATGCGCTGCAGGAGCTCTATTCCGATAGGCCGCTCTGCGAGCGTCTGGGTGCCGCGGGCCGCCGCCGGGTTCTGGAGGAGTTCTCGGACGCCGCCCTGGCCGGCAAGATGCTCGCGTTCTGGCGTACACTAATACCCGCAACCGCTTGACTTCGGGTAACTTACGAGCGATCTTCGCGGTCCCATGCATCGATTGAATCAGTTCATTCACCGCGCCGGATTAGCTTGCGCTATCCTCGGGGGGGTGGTGGCCGTTGCGGCCCCTTCACTCAGAGCTCAGGTGCCCCAGGTCCAGCCCGGTCAGCAGCTCCCCACGCCCGACCAGGCTCGGCAGATGCTCCAGAACCAGCCGGAGATCGTGACCCAGTTGCGCCAGCGTCTCCTCCAATCGGGCCTCACCCCGGATCAGGTGCGCTCACGTCTCCGTGCCGCCGGCTACCCCGAGAACCTGCTCGATGAATACCTCGCCGGGGCCGATACCACCCGCCAGGTCAAGCCCGGCGCGCGGACTCTGGAAGCGGTGAGCGCTCTGGGTATTCTGAGTGAGGCCGAGGCCGACTCGCTGCAAATGCAGGACTCGATGATGGTGTTGTCGGATTCGCTGCGGCAGCTGCTGGACTCGTTGCGCGCCCTCAAGGCAGACTCCGCGCGAGCGGATTCTCTCTCCGATTCAATCCGGGTCTTCCAGGGTCAGGGTCTGAAGCTCTTCGGGCTGGAAACCTTTCGGCGCACCTCAACCCGGTTCCAGCCGACGCAGTCGGGTCCGGTAGACGCGAACTACCGGCTGGGCTCGGGCGACCTCCTCGTCCTGATTCTCACCGGCGATGTGGAGCAGGCCTATTCCCTTGACGTGAACCGGGAGGGATTCATCGTGATCCCCCAGGTGGGCCAGGTCCATGTCGCCAATCTCACGCTCAGCCAGCTGGAAGATGTCCTCTACTCCCGCCTCGGCCGGGTCTATTCAGGTGTGCGCCGCAGACCCGGCGCAAGCACCAAGTTCCAAATCACCGTGGGGAAGCTGCGGAACATCCAGGTTTTCGTGGTGGGGGACGTCGTCCGCCCGGGTGCGTATCAGATGTCGGCGGCGGGAACCGCGCTCGGCGCCCTGTATGCGGCCGGCGGCCCCACGTCCAATGGAAGCTTCCGCAAGGTTGAGGTGCGTCGCGGGGGCAAACTGGTCGATTCGCTCGACATCTACGACTACCTCTTGCATGGCATCAACCGAAGCGACCTTCGGCTGGACAATGGAGACGTCGTATTCGTACCGGTTCACGGCGGCTTCGCGAAGCTCGCGGGGGAGGTGACCCGGCCGGCCGTGTACGAGCTTCGCTCCGGCGAGAGTCTCCGCGACCTCATCGCATTCGGCGGTGGCTTTGGCCCGGCGGCCTACCGGGCCCGCGTGCGGATCCACCGGATTCTGCCGCCCGATTCCAGGGGGCCGGGCGGAGGGGGTCGCGTGGTGCTGGACGTCGGGGGCGATCAGCTTGCCGGAGGAGTGGTGCCCGCCGTGCCGGTGGCTTCAGGCGACTCGGTTACCGTCCTCGCGATACCAGATCAGGTTCGCGGATACGTCAGCGTGAGGGGCAATGTGTGGGTCGAGGGTCGGGTCGGCTTCGCGTCCGGCATGAAGCTGAGCGAGGCGCTGCGGGTGGCCGGCGGTCCCAAGCCCGACGTCTATCTCGACCGGGTGCTCATCTCACGCACCAACGATGACTCCACCAGGGTGCAGCTCCGCTCGGCCTTTGCCGATTCCACCGGGCGGCTCACCGAGGACCTGACATTGCAGGACCAGGACGAGGTGCGGGTGTTCTCTCGCGCCACCTTCCTGACAGCCCCCTACGTCACCATCGTCGGCGGCGTCAATAACCCCGGCCGGGTGCCGTTCCGCCAGGGCATGACGATGCGGGACGTGGTCCTCCTTGCCGACGGCGTGACCGAGGATGCCGACCTTACGGAAGCCGAGATAGCGCGTCGGGCGGAGAGCAGCGATTTCGGCGCCTTGGCCACCTCGATTCCGGTACCTCTCGACTCGGCCGAGCTCACCCCTGCCGGGGCCAGCGGAACAACCGATGCGGCGGCCCGGCGAGCAGCGCTTGGGGTTCCGGATCTCGTGCTGATGCCCTATGACAACGTCCTGATCCGCCGCAAGGCGGGCTGGGAGTCGCAGAGGCTGGTGTACCTGACGGGACAGGTAAAGCATCCCGGCCGATACGGGTTGCGTTCCAAGACCGAGCGAATCAGCGATCTCATCGAGCGTGCCGGCGGGCTCACACCTCAGGCTTACGCCGG